>DGOK01000056.1:12336-43933 GCA_002389385.1 Rhodospirillaceae bacterium UBA4468
AAAAAAATTTACTTCGATTATTGGCGAAGTGGCGTAAAACGATCAATTAGCCAGGCAAACTGGCATATGGCCAAAGTGTCGATCTTGGGGGTTTGTTGAATGTATGAATGGGACGATAAGGGCACTCTATTGGAGCGTATCCAACGGTTCGTCCACCGTGCTTTTCCCGAACGCCAAATCCATATCCGTACTCGTGGACGCATTCGTTTCTTTCGAATTCCGCAATGGACTCAAGTCAGCGTAGCCGCCACAGCTCTGCTGTTTAGCGGCTGGGTGGGCTACACAACATTTAGCTTTATTCAGCATGGCGAGATTATCGGAGCAAAGAACACGCAAATTGCGGATGCACGGCACGCTTATAATGATCTCCTTTCCGACGTTACGTCTTACCAAAGCCGCTTTACCGAGCTAACGCGTGATCTGGAAGACAACCATAATTTGATGCTGAGCCTTGTTGAGCGTAATGCGACGCTCCAACTCAGTCTAACAACAGTTGAGAAGCAACTGCGCAACACAGAAGACGAGCGTGAAGACGTTGCAAGCGCACGCGAAACATTGCGCGGTAAGCTAACCCGTATCGAAAATGATATGCGGCAGCTCTCGACGAAGAACTTCTCGCTTCGTGATAACTTGATGAGCGTCGAGACAGACCTGCAAACGGTCGTCCGTGATCGTGACCATGCGCACGAACGAAATACAATTTTACAAACACAGGTAACGGCCCTCGAAGATCGCCTGACCAGCTTACAGACCGCACAGGACATTGCCGTCGAAAAGATGACCGAGCGGACGATGGCCTATATCGGATCCTTGGAAAAAATCGTCGAGATCGCGGGTATCGAAGTCGATACATTGATTGCATCATCAGAAGGCATCGTCACCAAAGAATCTCAAGGTGGACCATTCATCCCGGTAAAGCCTGAAGAACCCGGCGGCGTATTGATGAAGAAGCTGGTGCGACTGGATGACCATGTCAATCAATGGGAGACACTCCAGACAATTATGGCGCGGCTCCCGTTGGTAGCACCTTTAAACACGTATTCGATTACCAGTTCATTTGGTAAAAGACGTGACCCAATGAACAAGCGCTGGTCAGCACATTATGGCGTCGACTTTGGCGCCCCTATGCGTTCACCAATCTATGCGCCTGCGCCTGGTATTGTGAAGCAAGCGGGCAACAAGGGGCGTTATGGTCGGTTTATCGAGATCGACCACGGGTCAGGCATTTTCACCCGTTATGGGCATCTGAATAAAATTTACGTGAAACGCGGCCAAAAAATAGATTTCCGTCATAAAATTGGTCAACTCGGAAGTTCTGGACGTAGTACCGGGCCACACTTACATTATGAAGTGGTCTTTAACGGCAAACCCAGAAATCCGATGTTATTTATTAAGGCAGGACGGCATGTTTTCCAAAAGCAATAAAAAAGCCCTGGCAAATGCAAAGCCTGAAGAGCCATCTGCACCGCCATCAATCATCAGTCGTGATTTGAAGATCGTTGGCGACTTGTCGAGTGAAGGCGAAATCCAAATTGATGGACGCGTTAACGGCGACATTCGGGCGAAGGTCTTGATCGTCGGCGAAACAGCCCATGTAAAAGGTGAAACCGTTGCCGAGACGGTCCGCGTCCTCGGTCACGTTGATGGTCAGATAACAGCTAAAGTCGTTAAGCTTGCTGTGACTGCGCACGTTGTTGGCGATATTTTACACGAAGATCTTTCTATCGAGACAGGCGCTTTCCTCGAGGGGCATTGCAAACGCATGGCTATCCCCGAAGAAATCTTTAAGTCTGATAAGAACAAGGGGCAGGGCAGCGTGAATGCACCACCCTCCCAGCAAAAAGCTGACCCCCATGATAAGCCCGCATCCGTCGCGACGAAATAATCCCTTAGCGAGCGAGTGCGCGCGCCAACATTTCAGGGTCAACGTTCCCTCCAGAGCACACCACGACGACCGTTTTAACGGCTAAGTCGAGTTTACCTGTGAGTGCTGACGCAAGCGCCACTGCGCCACCTGGCTCAACGACAATCTTCAAAGAAAGCATTGCGACCTTCATTGCATCCAATGCTTCTTCGTCAGTTACACTTAAGCCACCAGCCAGCAGACGATGGTTTATCGGAAACGTAATCTCGCCAGGCGTTGGCGAAAGCAGAGCGTCACAAATGGATTGTGCACCGTCTGGGACGGATTGCCGTTCGCCGCTTTCAAGGGATCGTTTGGTGTCATCGAACGTTGCAGGCTCTGCGCTATAAACCGGACAGTTAATCGTCCCGGATATACCGAGAGCTGTTCCAGATACGAGCCCGCCGCCGCCTGCAGGGGTTATCACGATATCAGGAATCACGCCAAGTTCAGCTGATTGCTCAGCGATCTCAATACCCACAGTGCCCTGGCCACTGATGATCATGGGGTCGTCGTAAGGACGAACCAGTGTTGCACCTCGTTCGGCTTGTAATTTCTCACCAATCTCTTCGCGGCTTTCTGTCTCGCGGTCATACAAAATAACATCACCACCAAGTGCGCGCGTATTCTCAATTTTAGCCTTCGGTGCGTTCTTTGGCATGATGATCGTTGATGCGATCCCCATCATCGTCGATGCCGCAGCAACACCTTGTGCGTGATTGCCCGAAGAAAATGCGACAACACCTCTAGGACGCGCCTCTTCAGGAATACGAGAGATTTTGTTATAAGCCCCTCGAAATTTAAAAGACCCGGTTCGCTGCAGGCATTCAGGTTTCACAATCAACCGAAAGCCCAACTGCTCACTCAGCACTGGATTCTCAAGCAACGGCGTCCGCCGCGCGATACCTTTTAAGCGCGCCGCAGCGTCTTGAACATCAGCGAATACAGGGAGTTCAATATTGCTTAAGGAACTCATTTAGAGCCTCCACACTTTCTTTTTCAGCCAGGCTTGGTGCATGACCAACGGCAGGGATTACAACAGATTTCATATTAGGATGCATAGACGTCATTTTGCTAAGCTGTGCGGTATCAAGAATTTGCGATACCTCACCACGGATCGTCAATACGGGGATACGTCCTGTGGCCTTAAATAAGTGCCACAAGTCGTGCACTTCGGTTTTATCGGCCAGGATCGGTTTGACGATATTGTCGTCCCAATCAAATCCAATACTACCATCGGACTTTTCGATATAGCTGTTCTTGGCGGCACGGGTCCAATCTGCAGGATCGACAAGCGGCACTTCACTCGCAAAGGCGGCTTTCAAATGCTGGCCAGCTTCTTCCCACGTTTTGAGTTTGGGCGGTGATTGCATGTAATTAATGATGACGCTCAAATCCTGCCGGCGGGTCGTGAATCCGACATCGTTCAGTACAAGCGCTTTAAGCGTCGTTGGAATAGCAGCTGCCATCCCCATACCCATAATGCCGCCCATCGACGTGCCGATCACAACGACCTCATGAATGCCTAGTGCGCAAAGGATATGCCTGACGTCGCCGACATAAGTGTCTGGTCGATAGTTTTCCCAATTGGGATCATAGTCTGAAAAGCCGCGACCACGGGGCTCAGGCACAATGACGCGCCGTTTGCGGCTATGGTATTTGGCCACGCCCGCAAAATCTTTTGAATTTCTGATCAAGCCGCCAAGACAGAGCAGCGGTGCATGTTCGCTGTTCTTTGGACCGGGATAATCGCGCACATAAAGTGACAGCCCGTCTTGGCTCGCAACCCGCCGGGCAACATAATTTTTTTCATTCATATCGAGTTTACGCTTAATCCATACCTAGAAGTACGGGGAGGGCATTTAAGTCCTGAATGGTCTCACGCAACGTACCTGGCAAGCGCTCAGGCGGTTGGTTAAACCGGTTCACCCAGACAACCTGAAACCCGAAGTTCGCCGCGGCCCAGGCATCCCAAGCGTTTGATGACATAAAGCACACACGCTCTTTTGTGACATTCAGGTCATCACACGCCATCTGATAAATGCGACCGTCAGGCTTATAAATGCCAATCTTATCGACAGATGACACGGCGTCCAGCTCAAGACCGGCATTGTTAACGGCAGAATTTAACATGTCTGGTGAGCCGTTTGACAACGTCGCAACTTTCTTGCCACCAGCTTTAAGTTTCTGTAATACGCCCGGCACTTCAGGATACACATCCAACCTGAAGTACACATCCAATAACTTTTGCCGCAACACATCGTCTTCAATCTTTAAAGACGCCATTGCGTAGTCCAGCGCATTCTGTGTGATCTGCCAGAACGGAACGTACTCATCCATCAGGCTTCTGAGCCATGTATACTGAAGTTGCTTATCCCGCCAGATTTGCGCCAAAGGCGCCCATTGATCACCCAAGTCTTCCTGGCAATGAGATGCAGCAGCTGCAACATCAAACAGTGTCCCATAGGCGTCAAAAACGCAGGCGTCGATATTGTCTATTGCGGCCATGATAGGCTCCCTCAATTTTTTAATTTAAAATCAGATTGGCAACAGTGTGCGGCTGCGATGTTTTCGGGTCAAGTGGAGGTCAGACACAGATTTGTGAAATGTTGGCGTGAAGCGCCTGGTGCATGAGTGGCCGTTTAGCCTTTGTCGCGGAGGAGGCGGCCTTTTTGACGATCCCAGTCGCGTTCTTTGACAGTTTCGCGTTTATCGAACGAGCGCTTACCCTCACCCAAGGCCAATTCCAGTTTCGCTAACCCGCGGTCATTGAAATAGATTTTGAGCGGCACAAGCGCCATGCCTTTTTGTTTCTGAGACCCAAGTAAGTGCGACATCTGACGCCGATGCATCAGCAGTTTTCGGTCACGAATAGGCTCGTGGTTAAAAACGCTCGATGCGCCTTCATAGACTGGGATATGCGTGTTGAATAAATACATTTCGCCATGTTTTTCACCGGCGAAGGCTTCATTCAAGCTGGCGCGACCGGCACGCAAGGATTTCACCTCGGTACCGGTTAGCATTAAGCCAACTTCCATCGTCTCAACAATACTGTAGTCCCGCCGCGCGCGACGGTTCTGAGCAACGATATTGCTGGTCGATATCTTTTTCTTTTTATTTTTACCGGCCATTACGGCACCTGATGAACCCTTACTAGTTTAAGAGCCCCGCCGATTGCATCGCATCGCGCACTTGCGCTTTTGAGCTATCGGAGATCTCGCAGAGCGGCAGACGGACTTCGTCTGAGCATTTGCCAAGCAAGCTCGCAGCGTACTTCACAGGGCCAGGGCTTGCCTCGCAGAACATTGAAATGTGCAAAGGCATCAAGCGCTTTTGAAGATCAAGCACTGTATCCAGGTCGCGTGACTGCCAAGCTGTATGAAGTTCTGAGCATGCACGCGGCGCAACGTTTGCTGTCACCGAAATACATCCATCGCCACCACCTGCAAGAAACGGCACAATCGTACCATCTTCACCGGACAATTGTGCGAACTCAGGGCCAATCTGCATCGATGTTCTCATTGGACGCATGGCGTCTGCTGACGCGTCTTTGACGCCGACAATGTTTGGAATTTCAGCCAAACGGGCCATCGTCTCAACGCTCATATCGACAATGCTGCGACCAGGAATATTGTAGATCAAAATCGGAATATCTACCGCATCCGCGATGGTCGCATAATGGCGATACAGGCCTTCTTGAGTTGGCTTGTTGTAATATGGAGTGACAATCAACGCGGCATCGGCACCAGCCCGCTTGGCATTTTTAGTCAAACGGATTGCTTCAGCAGTAGAATTTGACCCTGCACCCGCGACGACAGGCACGCGGCCATTCGCTGCTTCAATGCAAAGTTCGACGACTTCATCGTGTTCATCATGCGACAGCGTTGGCGACTCACCCGTGGTCCCACAAGGAACAAGACCGTGCGTACCTTCGGCGATTTGCCATTCGACGAACGATTTGAACGATGATTTATCCACGTCACCATTTTTAAAAGGTGTGAGCAGTGCGACAAATGAACCTTTGAACATCGTTCCCTCCTTGGGACTAATTGTTAATATACAGGTCGGGACCATATAGCCGCCGGGCCTTTGGAGCAAGAGGTGCAACGGACCCATTACAATAAAAAGCGGATTGATGACGTTTTGTAATTGCTCCGGGCTCTTAACATCTTCGTGACATCTATGTGGCGTTATTGTGGCCTGGTATATTCTCGCGGTAATATACCCATAATCAGAACAGCTGTGCGGCGATGAAAGCGAATACATCTTTGCGATATTTAATGAGCATTCTTTGCGCCGCGCTTGTTGTGCTGGCGCTTTCAGGGACGAGCGCCCAAGCAGATGCGCTGTCTGCTGGAGAAGCACGCACGTTCTCAGCAGCTCTTAAAGAGGTCCAACGCAGCAACAAAAAGCGGCTTAATCATTACGCACGCCAACTTCGTGATCCATTGGCGCGCAAAGTTGTCTCCTGGTACGTCCTGTTTCAGGGCGGGTTTGGTACTGACTTCGACGCGATTAATGCGTTTATCCAGCAAAACCCTGAATGGCCCCGCAGTCAGCGACTTTTAGGTCGCGCGGAAGAAGCCCTCAAGAACAACCTAGAACCAAATTTTGTCATTGATTGGTTTGCTGGCCGTGAGCCCGTCACAACGCTCGGACGCGAGAAGCTGGCTGATGCATTGATCCGTAATGGCAAGGTCGATGTCGGCAAGGCAATGATCAAAGATATTTGGATCAATGAAAATTTTGCCAAGGGACATGAGAAATCTTTCTATCGGAAATACCGCAAACATTTGACGATAGGTGACAATCGCGCCCGCGCAGATCGCTTGATGTGGGAAGGCCGATACTGGCCCGCACAACGGATGATCTACCGGGTTGATGCCAAGTATCAGAAATTAATCCAGGCACGAACGTCCTTAAGGCGCATGCGCGGCAACGTTGATTATTTGGTCACGAATGTCCCGAAAAGCCTGCAGAATGATGCTGGGTTAATCTATGAACGATTACGCTGGCGGCGTAAGAAGGGGCTCGATAGCTCATATGAGCTTTTGAAGAACCTCCCCGAAGGTGTGCCGCATCCAAACCGCTGGTGGTCTGAGCGCGCCATCCTTGCGCGTAATTTGTTGCAAAAAGGATTTGTCTCGGAAGCCTACCGGGTCGCCGCACAACACGGATTAACCCAAGAACATGCGGCGAAAAATGCAGAAGCAGAGTTCATGTCTGGCTGGATTGCGCTTCGTTATCTCGATGAGCCTAAGACCGCGTATGCGCATTTCAAGCACCTATACGATTCTGTAAAATTTCCTGTAAGCCTGTCCCGTGGCGCATATTGGACGGGTCGTGCATTGGCTGCGCAGGACAAAAATAAAGAAGCTGAAACATGGTTCGCCACAGCTGCGCGATATCCAACAACCTATTACGGGCAATTGGCTTATGCTCAAATAACGCCGGGGCAGGGGCTTAAACTCCCACCAGATCCAAGTGTTGATGATGTATTAAGTAAACGCTTCGACAGCCATGAATTGGTTCGCGCCGTGCGGATGCTGGCCGCAGCTGGTGAAGCCGATCGTTTGTATTCACTGATCATCAAAATTGCCTCATTGGAAGCAACGCCCGGTTGGCATAGCCTCACCGCAAGGTTAGCGCGTTTGAGCGGACGTCCTGATTTAGCAATCCGCGTCGCAAAAAACACATTGCAGGACTTTGGGTCCTTCGTAGCGGGCGGTTATCCAACACTGGTGCCACCACGCATGCCAAGGCGCGTTAAAGCTGACAAGCCAGAGGCCCCCCTGACACTTGCCGTTATCCGTCAGGAGAGCGAATACGATGCCAAGGCGATTAGTCATGCCGGCGCACGCGGATTGATGCAGTTGATGCCAGCGACCGCCAAGAGTGTCGCCAAGCAGGCCGGGCTTCGGTACTCAAAGGTCAAGCTGACCAGCGATGCTGATTACAATGTGACGCTTGGACAATCGTATCTGGCAGGGCTCATCAAGCAATATGATGGCTATCTGCCGATGGCGATTGCCGCCTATAACGCAGGATCTCATCGGGTCCGACAATGGACCAAGCAAAACGGCGATCCACGCGACCCTGAAGTTGACGCCATCGATTGGATTGAGCAAATTCCGTTCACCGAAACCCGTAACTACGTCCAGCGTGTGCTTGAGAACGTTCAAGTATATCGACTGCGTTTAGCCGACACCGAAGTCGCACTTGGCCTTGAAGAAGACTTGCGGAAATGACCGACGACGATCAGCGCTATGCCGATCTTTTCAAAGGGAAACCCGGCACGGTCTTGGGTTCGTTTAACGAACCGCCAATAGAAACGCGTGCAGGTTTTGTCAGCGCGAAGAAAAAAGCTGTCTCAGAAAAACGACTACCGCCGCGCCGCAATCACAGCGGTCGCGTGCCTCCCGGCCAAGATGTTGTCGACACATGGCCGGTCTTGGATTTAGGGCATCAACCGCTTGTTCCAACGAACCAATGGTCTCTTGATATTAAAGGAGATGTTACTCGTCCTTTGAGCATCGATTGGGATGCTTTCAACAATCTGCCGCAGTCTAACGTCAACGCAGACATCCACTGCGTGACCGCCGGTCCTTGTTGGATAATCTGTGGGAAGGGGTTAGCGCACGCCAACTCATTGCGATGGTTCAGCCTCGAGAAGCAACAAAACACGTGATCTTTCATTCCCATGACGGTTATCGGGCAAACGTTTCAATGGCGCGATTTACAGAAGAAAATGCGTTGCTCGCCCACACATGGAATGGCGCCCCCATAACATGTGAGCATAGCGGTCCAGTTCGTATGGTCATGTCGTCACTGTACTTCTGGAAAAGTGCGAAATGGGTTCGCCAAATTACATTCCTTGAGTACGATGTTAAGGGATACTGGGAAGCACTTGGCTATCATAATGAAGGTGATCTATGGCAAGAACAGCGCTACGCTTAACCGTCCTTCATTCCATCAATAACGACGATGGCAGTATTTGTGTGGACATTTTTCGGAGGCCAGACGGCAGCATTGGCTTTGAGGAATTCCGCCGTGACGTCGAAGATCCGTCGGGGTGGTTTCCGATCGGCGGCTATATAAACGCACGTTACGACACCCCAGAAGCAGCCGAAGCAGATGCAATACATACCGTTGTATGGTTCACTGGTATTTAACTTAGTAATCCAAACTCACACTGCTCGCGTAAGTATTATAACGGAACTTTATTGAAAGAGACCGTATGCGTATCTATATTGTGGTAGCCCTCATCTATAGTCTTTTTGCACCTCAAATGCTGGAAGCAAATCAAATGATTTTTCATGATTTCGAATTCACTGCCATCGAAGGCGATCCCCTCCCTGCGAGCACCTTCAAGGGTAAAGCCGTCCTCGTTGTGAACACAGCCTCGCTTTGTGGTTTCACAAACCAGTATGCAGGCCTGCAAGCCCTTTGGGACAAGTACCGCGACCAAGGCCTGGTTGTCCTCGCTGTGCCATCAAATGATTTCGGGGGACAAGAACCCAGCAAGGAAAGTGACATCAAAACGTTCTGCGAGACGAACTTCGATGTCGATTTCCCTATGACAACAAAGCAAAAGGTCAAAGGCTCGGACGCGCATCCGTTTTATAAATGGGCTAAAGACCAGGTGGGGGTGATGGGCTCGCCGAAATGGAATTTCCACAAATACCTGATTGCGCCCGATGGCACGTTGACCGACTGGTTTGCCTCCACAACATCGCCGGATGCGAAGAAGGTCACAAAAGCCATCGAAGCCATCTTGCCAAAATAAAATTACCTCAAGGCCACTTGCTCCTGCCGATATCTGCTCGCTATGATTATCGGATAGGGAGAAGAAACGATGACCATTACTGCTGCATCTTTCAAGAACGGCTTCGGCGCTGAAATCATTGGTGTCGATTTTAGTGAACCAATTTCTGATGATGATATGCAGTTCATATCTGATGCATTTGATCATCATCACATTCTAACATTTAGGGGCTATGACGGCCTTTCTACAGATCAGGTACTGGCTGCCAGTCGCTTGTTTGGCAAAGACTTGGAATCCCACGTCTTCGCCCAATATCATCACCCTGACGACCCTCTGGTCATGGTTCTTAGCAACCGCGTAAAAGGCAGCAAGCCTGCAGGTCTCAAGGACGCTGGGACGTTTTGGCATTCTGATGTCGCTTATAAACCTGAGCCCGCCCGTGCAACGTTGCTCTATTCGCTTGAGGTACCTGACCACGGCGGAGACACGCTATTTTGCGACTTAACCGCAGCCTACGATGATCTATCTGATGAGATGAAGGTGCGCCTGGATGGCCTCAAAGCATGGCACTTTTACGCACACCAGAAACGCGACTTGTTTGATGACGGTAAAGTTCAATCACCGCCTGAATGTTTGCATCCGGTCGTTCGGACCAACCCGAGCTCGGGTCGCAAGGCAATCTATATTACGCCAGCATATACAGTGCGTATTGACGGTATGAGCGCTAAAGACAGCCAAGCATTGATGGACGATATATTCGACCACTGTCTGCAAGACAAATACCGTATGGATTACAAATGGCGAGCAGGGGATCTTGTTGTCTGGGACAATGCTGCCGTGATGCATTCCGCTACAACCAAAGATCTGGACCCAAGTAAATACCGCACAATCTGGCGAACAATCATCTCGGGCGGACCAACCTTTTAAGACGTGGACATGATTGCCTCAGCAATCGCGTCACATGGGGCGCGGTTCGACCCAGCACTGCGGATCAGCATCACATCCAAGGCAGATACTACAGGTAATCCATCCGACGGGCCAAGCCGTTGAAAGTTTGCGGGCGCAGACATTTCAACAACCGCAGCAACCGCGAGCCCAGCTTCGACAATGGCTAGCATGGTTGAGTGGCTAAAGCTTGAGTAAGCCGCCCTGTAATGGATATTCGCACCACGAAGTGCTGCTACTGTGACAATCCGGGCTTCGCTGCCTTCTTCGTAAAGAGCGACGGGCAGGGGTGTGCGCTCCAATGCTTCTTTTTCTTTCGATGATATCCAGACCATCGGTTCGCGGCGGATGATCTCACCAACGCAGCCCGCCGTGCGCGTGATCACCGCAAGGTCGATCTCGCCGGACTGGATCATCGGCATCAATGCGGGTGTCTGCGTACAAATGACATTCAGCTCGACCTTTGGGAAAAGCACGCCGAACCGTCTGAGAACCGGCGGTAAAAAGTTTCCGATATAATCATCTGGTGCGCCAATTGTGACGGAGCCTTCAAGGTCCGGTCGACGGATCGCCTCTATCGCTTCATCTTGAAGACGCAACATGCGCTGAGCGTAACCTAGCAGCTCTTCGCCAGATTGGGTCAATCTCAGGTTTCGGGTGTCACGGATGAAGAACACTGTATCCAGGCGCTCTTCTAGCTTGGCGATCTGCATGGACACGGTGGCAGGTGATTTATGAACAAGGCTTGCCGCTTTGCTAAAGCTCATCATGTCGACTGCAGCGACAAAAGCTCTCAAAAGGGATGGGTCAAGTTCGATGTTCATTATTTAGTTTTTCAATAAAGCTTATCAATTTTATATCGTTTAACGAAATAAATGAAAAGCCGCCATCCTGCGCGCATATCAATTCATGCACATAGGAGGTTTCAACTTGAAACCGCGCACACAAGGTATCATTGGCATCACGTCCGCTCAGGCCATCCTTGGCACATTGGGTGTGTGCGTCATTGAAAGCGGCGTCGATTCAATCTCCGTCGTATTCTACCGCTGCGCCATTGGTGCCATTCTGTTGGCTCTTTATTGCTATTGGCGCGAAGATTTATGGAATATCAGGAAATTACCAACCAAGACCATCGCGCTGGCTTTGCTAAGCGGCGCGCTGGTCATTACCAACTGGACGCTGTTCTTTGAAGGCATTCAAAGAACCAGCATCACCACCGCAACGATCGTCTTTCTCGTGCAACCATTCTTTGTTGTTATCTTGGGTGCTGTGATTTTCCGTGAACGCCTTCGCGCAATGACATTCGTGTGGGTCACAGCGGCATTTGTCGGATTGACGCTCGCCACCGGGATTTCGTTCAGCGGCGGCGACATAACCAGTTCATTTATGATTGGCCTTGGCTTTACCTTAGGTGCGGCCTTCGTCTATGCCTTCGTCACAATCATCGTCAAAAGCCTAATCGAGATAAAGTCGCATCAGCTGACGCTTATCCAATGTGTGTTTGGTGGGATGCTACTTTTCTTCATATTACCCATGGGCCCTGGGGAAATATCAAACAGCCAATGGGGATGGCTTTTTGTGATTGGCGCGGTTCACACTGGCGGCGTCTATATTCTGCTCTATGGCGCGCTACCGAAGCTCTCGACGCCGATTATCGCAGTTTTGTTATTTGTTTATCCCACGAGCGCCATTCTTGTTGATGCATTGGTTTATCAAACCACAATCAGCATGGCGCAAACACTGGGCCTGGCCCTCATCTTCATCTCAAGTCTTGGTGTGACGCTCGGGTGGGGCGTAAAACGGCCTATAGTCGTGACCTAGGCCGTATTCAGCGTTTCTGATACTGCGCTTCACCAAACATATTACGTCGTGTCTCTTCATCGATCGTGGCACCGCGTATCCGGCGATGTTCAGCCAAAACCTCAAGGCCCTTCACGACGGCAGGTCTTGCGCCGATCTCATCTAGCCAACGTTTCATATTTGGAATCTTGGCTTCATCCTATCCGCGTCGCTCAAGCTCGCGTACCCATGGATACACAGCCATATCCGCAATCGAATACTCATTGCCTGCGAGATACCGGGCCTCACCCAGTCTGTGCTCAAGAACGCCATACAGCCGATCCGTCTCGTTTGAATAGCGATCAATAGCGTAGGGGATTTTCTCAGGCGCATAGTCTTTGAAATGGTGCCTGACCAAGCATAGGCCCAACGCCACCCAACTGGAACATCAGCCACTGAATGACGGTGTAGCGCGGTGCCATTCCCGTTGGCAAGAATTGCCCTTTCTTTTCAGCCAGATACATCAAGATCGCCCCTGATTCGAATGCCGGGTAGGCCGCGCCATCGGGGCCGTTATGATCAACAATAGCCGGCATTTTATTATTCGGGCTTATTTGCAAAAACTCAGGCTGGAACTGATCGCCTTTATTGATGTTGATGGGAATAATCTTATAGTACAGGCCGCATTCCTCGAGCATGATGTGGACTTTATGCCCGTTTGGTGTTGGCCATGTATAAAGATCAATCATTTTTCTTCCTTTAATTCCCATCTTAACGAAATCACGATTTATCTGCCTGCACAGGCTCAGCTATGAATGACTAACGTTCAACAGAAGTTAGGGATCAGGTTATGGGTAAAAAGCCTCTTTTGCATTTGGTTTTTGGCGGAGCAGTCCAAGATCCATCGGGTACTGACTTCGTTGATACGGATAATCTGGATATCATTGGGATTTTCCCTGATTACCAGTCTGCGCTCACAGCGTGGCGGGGTGCTAGCCAGCTCAATGTTGATGATGCGCTTACCAAGTACGTCATCGTTCACATGCACCGGTTACTTGATCCCGAAACAAATACCGACGATCACGATCATTAAGTCCCGTTTCTACGCAGGCTTATCATGATCCTCGGTGCTCGAGTCGCCATCTAGCTGCTTTCCATCGAGTTTCATTTTCGACGTTGTTTCATCACGAACTTCGATGCGAATTTCAGCCTTTGTTCGGCCGTGTTTGCGACGGTTTTCTGCGGCTTTATTCTGCTTCTCGTCTTTTTCGGACACTTTGCGATATTTATTGAAATTTATGATTTCTGCACTCACGCTCGTTCCTTGCCTTCTCATGCATGTGTTCAGTCTAATGATACCTTTTCAGGCAGCTTCAGGGAAGTGGAATTTGCCGATTAAGTGTCTAGGAATGCACGGATTTTTATAAATACATCCGTGAACATCTGTTCTGTCAGGCGCTTCGTATTCGTGTTGTAACGCGAGCAATGATAACTGTTGAACAAAACAACACCTGAATCGGTTTGATGCGCGGCTTCATGGCCAAACTTGAATGCGGACTTCTTTAGACCCAGAGCCGTCAACACAGCCCCGTGTGAAAGCGTGCCTAACGACAAAATAGCCTTCAAATCCTTCATGCTCTCGATTTCGTGGGTAAGGAAATCATTACACGTATTAGTTTCTGCACCGACCGGCTTGTTTTGCGGCGGCACACAACGCACAGCATTCGTGATCCGACAATCAATCAGCTCTAGTCCATCACCTTTGTGTTTGGCATACTGACCTTTAGCAAAGCCGCTCTCAAGCAAAGTGGCATAGAGTAAATCGCCCGCATAATCGCCCGTAAAAGGCCGTCCTGTTAGATTTGCGCCCTTCAAACCCGGTGCCAAGCCAACAATTAAAAGCTTAGAATCCAAGCCACCAAAGGCTTGAACTGGGCCATTATGCCATTCAGGATGGGCGAGGGCGTTTGATGCGCAAAACGCGTGGAGGCGGGGGCATAGATCACAATCATGATCGGGTTCAGTAAACATTGAGTTTCAGTCCCGTTTATGCGTGATTGGGCTCATCTTCGTAATCAATCCCATCATCTTCATAGTCATCCTGAGGCATGCCGTCGTCATAGTCTGGCTTTCTTGGGCCACCTACACGCTGAATTTCATCCTGAATATCTGCTAACTCGATAAATACATCAGCCTGACGTCTGAGTTCATCAGCAATCATCGGTGACTGGCTTTGAATTGTCGAGACAACTGTGACACGAACGCCTTTGCGCTGAACCGCTTCGACCAGGCGTCTAAAATCGCCGTCGCCTGAGAAAATCACAATATGATCAAGGTGTGGGGACATCTCCATCATATCAATGGCGAGCTCGATATCCATGTTGCCTTTGATTTTGCGACGACCAGCAGCATCGGTAAATTCCTTGGTCGGCTTGGTCACCATTGAGTAACCGTTGTAATCCAGCCAATCGACCAATGGGCGGATCGGAGAGTACTCTTGTTCTTCCATAAGTGCTGTATAGTAAAGCGCACGAACCAACTGGCCGTTTTTCTTAAAAACCTTCAATAAGCGCTTGTAATCAATATCAAAACCCAATGCGCGTGCAGCAGCATAAAGGTTTGACCCGTCAATAAAGAGGGCGGTTCGTTCGTTTTGATAATTCGGCATTATATAAATTCCTTAACGTAATAATTTCATATGTGGCTGACTAAAAACACGTGCTGTAACCACAAAATTTTCAAAAACATCCTCATAGCAATAAAATCTAAGCCAGCTTCGTCGTAAAAAGGCTCGACGAAGGGCAACCTCATCCATTAGGTAGGTTCGTCAGCGCACTCTAACAAGGGCATATCGAATTGATCATCCTCGGTCTCGGCGGCAATTTAACGTGCGAAACGTTTGGCTCGCCCCGCACAACTTGCGGTGTTGCCCTTCAAATGCTCGAAGCACGCGGCATAACGGTTAATGGGCGTTCCAAATGGTATGAAAGCGCACCCGTCCCCATGAGCGATCAGCCCTGGTACGTAAATGGTGTTGTGAGCGTTGAAACACATCTTTCACCCGAATCGCTCGTGAAAGAGGTTCTCGACGTAGAGACAGAGCTCGGACGACGGCGCACTGTGGCGAATGAAGCACGCACAATCGATATTGATGTTATTGCTTACAATGATGTGATCATTGTAGGGACAACACCCGATGAGGTCGCAATCCCGCACCCACGTATGCATACACGCGCTTTTGTCTTATTGCCTTTAGCTGAGATTGCGCCAAATTGGCAGCACCCAAATCGCATAGAATCGTTATCAGAACTGGTCGTAGCATTGCCTGAAAATCAAATTTTCCGCCCCTTAAAAGACGCCGACGGGCTGTTTGGGACCGAATGGAATGGATAAATGCGCCTTTATCCTTGCGTTCCTCGCTGTAAATTTATATAAACCGTGCAATTCCAGTTTATTTTTTCCGGAGACCGCTTGATGGCTCGCGTCACAGTTGAAGATTGCGTAGAGAAAATTCCTAACCGTTTTGAGTTGGTCGCAATTGCGGCACAACGTGCACGGCATATTTCTGCAGGTGCAGCACTCACGATTGAACGGGATAATGACAAGAACCCGGTTATCTCGCTGCGCGAAGTTGCTGATGAAACTGTCGATATCAAAGAACTTAAAGAAGACCTTATCAAAAGCCTCCAACGTCATGTTGAGCAGGACGAGCCAGAAGACGATCTGGTTGATGATTTGGCGATCCGCCAGGAAATGGGCGCAGGCAGTGCCAGTGACAATGAGATCGAGGCTTTGGCCAAGACTGTGTCAATTGGTGACGGTGCATCTGAATCCGATAGCGCTGGTGAAGTCATGTTTGAAGACGTTGAAGACGTCGACGATTGATTTCTTAGCCAAACATACCGATTTAAAACGAGGGCCCTTTGGTCCTCGTTTTTTTTGATACAACAACAATAGCTTGGGCCTTATTATTGAGCCATGCTAAGATCAGTTTGATATGTTGAGACAATTTGCCCTCGTCGAAAAAGTGAAGTCTTACGACCCCAGTGCGGACGAGGACGCGATCAACCGCGCCTACGTCTATGCGATGAAAATGCATGGCTCGCAAAAGCGCGCATCCGGTGACCCATATTTTTCCCATCCCATCGAAGTCGCCGGCATTTTGACGGACTACAATGTAGATACCGCAACAATCATCACCGCGTTATTGCATGATACAATCGAAGATACAGACGCCACGTACGACGAAATTGAGCAGATGTTTGGCAACGAAGTCGCGCGCCTCGTTGATGGTGTGACCAAACTCACCCGTATCAATTTTGTATCCGACAAGGCCAAGCAAGCAGAGAACTTCCGTAAATTCCTGTTGGCGATGTCCGAAGATATCCGTGTGCTGTTGGTGAAACTTGCAGACCGCCTTCATAATATGCGGACGCTGAGCTACATCAAAAAGCCCGAGAGCAGGGCACGTATAGCCATGGAGACCATGGATATCTATGCGCCGTTAGCCGAGCGTATTGGCATGGACGAAATAAAGAGCCAACTGGAAGATCTCGCCTTTACCGAACTGAATTCTGAAGCCAGACGCTCTGTCGTCCGCCGCCTGGAATTCCTTCGCAACCAAGGGGATGGTCTTGTTGACCGTATTATCGACGAACTGAATACCCGAATGCTCGACAATGATCTTGTGGCGAAAGTCCATGGCCGGGAAAAGTCACCGTATTCGATCTGGTGCAAGATGCAGCAGCATGATGTTGGCTTTGAACAACTCTCGGATATCATGGCATTCCGTATCGTCGTCGACAGTGTCGAAGACTGCTACCGGGCTTTGGGCGTTGTGCACGGCGCCTATAGAACGGTGCCTGGACGATTTAAGGATTACATATCAACGCCGAAGCCAAATGGGTACCGGTCGTTGCATACAGGGGTTTTCGGGCCTGAAAACCATCGTATTGAACTACAAATTCGTACCCGTGATATGCACATCATCGCCGAAAGCGGTGTCGCGGCACATTGGAACTACAAAGAAGGTGGCCACCCAGATGCTGCCCGCCGAGATGGCCCACAGTATCGTTGGCTCCGCGAACTGCTCGAAATTCTTGAGAATGCATCGAACCCTGAGGAATTCCTTGAGCACACCAAGCTTGAGATGTTCAAGGATCAAGTATTTGCGTTTACGCCACGCGGTGAATTGATCAGCCTGCCATCCGGTGCCACGCCTGTCGATTTTGCCTACGCCGTGCACTCGGAAATTGGCGATCGGTGTGTTGGCTCCAAGATCAATGGCCGCATGATGCCGCTCCGCACGCGCCTTCGAAATGGTGATCAGGTCGAGATCGTGACCTCCAAGGCTCAGACACCATCCCCAACATGGGACCGGTTTGTTGTTTCAGGTAAGGCACGCGCTCGCATACGGCGGTTTGTGCGCCTTCAAGAACGTGACCAATATCACGCGCTTGGACGCTCCATTCTCCAGCGCGCATTTAAGGAATCCAGGAACGAGCTATCAGATAAAGCCCTCAGCGGCGTTCTCCAAACCTTTAGTCAGCCAACGATCGAAGATCTCTGCGCGCAAGTTGGGGCTGGGCACATCACCGGTCGTGCGATCGTTGAAGGCGTGTATCCTCGCCTTAAGATCACTGAGGACGAAGATAAAATCGTCCAAATTTCAAATCCAAAGACCCGCAAAGACCCACAAAAAGGCGGCGTCCCGATTACGGGTCTTATTCCTGGTATGGCCATGCATTATGCCGGGTGTTGTCATCCGCTGCCAGGCGACCGGATTGTCGGTATCGTGACAACCGGCAAGGGCGTCACTATCCACACCATTGATTGTGAGAATCTTGCCCAATACCAAGATGAGCCCGAGCGTTGGCTGGATGTTGCCTGGGATAGCATTGGCAGTTCCCATCAATCACATGTCGCTCGCGTCAATGTCACAGTCCTCAATGAGCCTGGAACCCTTGGCGATCTGTCCACAGTGATTGCCAAGAACGGCGGCAACATTTCAAACCTCAAGGTTATGGATCGGCAAACAGATTTCTTTGTCCTGCTGATCGATATTGAAGTGAAAGACGTAAAACACTTGTCGGACGTCATTGCAGCGCTTCGTGCGTCGACCAAGGTCAATACTGTAGACCGCGCACGCGGATAGCCTCAAAAACTCGTTAAATCTCTGTAATGACGCCTTTCCAATTCACGATCCAGTCGCTACTTAAGGCTCATGTTTAAACGTAGCCATCCCCGTCCACTTCATCGCAGAGCCATTGGTGCCGTCTGGCCCGAAATGGGCTGGCGTCGTGCGACCCAATATACACTTATTCGGATTGGGCGATTGCCGGGTTCTGGATCCGCCATTGCGGGTGGATTTGCCTGGGGTGCGGCAATGTCTTTCACGCCGTTTATTGGCTTGCACATAGCCATGGCCGTGTTTGCCGCATGGATTACGCGGTGCAGTATCGTTGCTGCCGTGATTGGCACCGTCGTTGGTAACCCGTGGACGTTCCCGTTTATATGGATCTGGCTTTATAAGGCAGGCGTTGCCATGGGCTTCGGTCAATCTGGTGTCAGCGCTGAAACCATGGACTTCTCTGGACTATTCGGAGAAGTCACTGCTGCGGCGCTCAAAGGTGACTGGGCGTTCATTCTGGATACGGCCGGGCCGATCTTAATGCCGATGCTGGTCGCCTCTATTCCAACTCTAACGATTGTATGGGTAATATTCTTCCTGTTGCTGAAACCGATGATTGGGCGCTACAAAAGTGCTGCAGCTGCCAGACGGTCTCGACGACTGTCGATGCAGCTCGAAGCTGTTCGTCAGGAATAACAAGGAGATACGACATGACATCGGCCTTACGCCTCGGCGTTAACATCGACCATGTCGCCACTATTCGGAATGCCCGAGGCGGGGTCCATCCTGATCCAATTCATGCGGCCAAGCTTGCAGAAAAAGCCGGCGCAGACGGCATTACAGCGCATCTTCGTGAAGATCGTCGACATATCTCGGATAGCGACATCGCGCGCCTTATGGACGCCATTGTCCTGCCGCTAAACTTTGAAATTGCCGCAACAGACGAAATGCTGCAAATCGCCGTGCGTCACAAACCACATGCGGCCTGTATTGTGCCTGAAAAACGCGAAGAGCGTACCACAGAGGGTGGGCTCGATGTTGCTGGTGGGTTTGAGTCTCTCAAGCCATTTGTCTCCACTTTAAAGGACAATGGCATTTTGGTGTCGTTGTTTATTGAACCCAGCGAAAAGCAGCTTGAAGCCGCAGCGTCTCTAAACGCTGATATCGTTGAGCTTCACACCGGACGGTATTGCGATACCGAAGGCACCGCTCGCGATGTTGAGCTTAAACGTATTATCCATGCCGCCGGGGTAGCAGAGGGTTTAGGTCTCGAATGCCACGCAGGGCATGGACTGACATTTGATACCGTCACACCCATTGCCGAGATACCAAGCCTCGTTGAACTGAATATTGGTCATTTCCTCATTGGCGAAGCGATTTTCTCAGGTCTTGATAGTGCTATTCGGCGCATGCGCTCTTTGATGGATACTACACGCACCAACATTGCCGGCGAACGTTCCGCGTGATTATCGGGATCGGCACTGATCTATGTGACATCCGTCGCATTGAAAAGACACTGGATCGCTTTGGTGAACGATTTATCGAACGCCTCTATGACGACTATGAAATCAAGAAAGCCATGCGCAAGCAAATGCCCGCTGCGAGTTTTGCCCAAAGCTTTGCCGCGAAAGAAGCCTGCGCTAAAGCCTTGGGAACCGGTTTTCGTCTCGGTGTTTTCTGGCAAGATATGGTTGTTCAAAACTTGCCAACCGGCCAACCCATCATGCTTTTGAAGGGGGGGGCGAAAGCACGCCTCGATAGCCTGACACCTGCAGGTATGGTCGCCAAAGTTGACGTGTCTCAGACAGATGAATATCCGATGGCACATGCCATGGTGATCATCTCGGCTATTGACCCAGCGCTTGCTCCAGATCCGCAATAAGATCGTCTGCGTCTTCTAAACCAACCGACAATCTCAATAAATCCTGCGGGCAGGGGCTATCAGGGCCTTCAATGGGGCCACGGTGCTCTATCAGGCTTTCTGTGCCGCCCAGCGACGTTGCAGGCTTGAATAGCTTGGTTCGCTTTACAGCGCGCGCAGCCGCATCCGCACCACCCGCCAAACGGATCGACATCATACCACCAAAACCGCCGATCATTTGCTTTGCAGCAATCTCGTGGCCGGGGTGACTGGGTAGGCCTGGATACAGAACGTGTGAGACACCCGGGTGATCGAGCAATGCCGTCGCCACGCGCATGGCGTTTTCAGAGTGCCGCTGCATTCTGACATCCAGCGTGCGCATTCCACGAAGCAAAAGCCATGCTTCCATCGCCCCCAGAGTTGACCCTAAACCGGTCCTTACATCTCGGACGCTCTCCCAGAAGTCATCTTTCTCGCGCGTGATCAATGCACCAGCCAGAACATCGGAATGGCCGTTCAGATACTTGGTCGCAGAATGCATGACGATATCCGCACCAAAGTCTAGTGGACGGGTCAGGACCGGTGTCGCTGATGTGGAGTCTACAAAAAGCTTCACACCGTGCGCGTGTGCAAGCTCAGCACATGCGGCGATATCCATAAGCGACCAATCAGGGTTGGATGGCGTTTCAGCCCACACAGCCTTGGTTTCAACGGGGCGAATGCCAGCTTTGACCGCATCCAGATCGCCATTGGGATAAAGCGAAATCTCAAGACCCAACGCGGGGGCTTGCTTTGTCATCCAACTCCGTAAAAACCAGTACATGGTCTCCGGCGCCAAAATATGACTGCCCGGTCCAAGCGCCAGCAACAGATGCGTCGCAGATGCCATACCAGACGAGAACAACAATGCATCTGCACCGCCTTCAAGTTTACACAGCACTGTCTCAGTGTCGGTAAGGCCCGGGCCGGAATTCCGATAATACATATAGCCTTGGTCCGTCGTGTACGTGGTCGACGGTTTTATCTGCGGGGTGATA
This sequence comes from Rhodospirillaceae bacterium UBA4468, assembly GCA_002389385.1. Classification (GTDB taxonomy): domain Bacteria; phylum Pseudomonadota; class Alphaproteobacteria; order Rhodospirillales; family Casp-alpha2; genus UBA4479. Next base: position 33,757 of record DGOK01000056.1, read on the forward strand.
TCCCCCGTAGGTGAGGGCAGAACACCAATCATCGCGGCAGCAATGGTCGCAGGCTTATCAAATTCATCGTCATGCATATCGGAACCTCCGCTTAAACAATCTCGCGTTCATTCAGCCGGTTCAATCGATAAATTGTATGGAGGCAATCGTGGAAACGTATATACCGTCATGAGGGTATTTTTTCATTGACTCTCGTGCGTATTTTTTTTGTTAGAAACGATCAAGTCTCAGGGAGAAGTACGTCTTTACCCACCGGGATTTTTGCGTTCAATCATCATAAACATCCTCGCTCTGGACCAAGTCCAGAAAGATAGCCAATGCATTTCACCTCTCGTCATTCCCGCGGAGGCGGGAACCCAGTAGGTATGCAGAAGACCTGGGTCCCCACAGTCGCGGGGATGACGGCCTGGTGGTGATGAACGTGTCTCATCAACATTCTTAAAATAGGAGGCTTTCCCATGGGCAGCACAGATAATGCTGCGGCCGCAACGGCTGCAAAGGTTTCATCAAATTCCAATACCAACAGCGGATTTGGCAACAGTACGGGCGGTGAGTTCGCCACGACATCCGCCCCAACGCCGTCTTTCGGCCTGTCCGGCTCGGTCGGCATCGGCGGGGCGAACGCCCCCGAAGGCATCTTTCAGGCCTCAAGTGCTTTGGCCAACAACGGCATCATGGACGCCCCACAGGACACCGCAGACAGCACGCTGTTTTCAGGCATCATCAGTGCGCAGGAAGATATGGACAGCGGCCTTAAGCGGGACGGGCTGATCAATCCAGGCGGGCCAACCCTGCAAACCTATAACAAGCTCAGCGATCAGGGCTTCGTCAAAGTACCCCCCCCGCCAATGCACCACCACCTTTACCTGAAAAACCCATCGGTCTGCCTCAAGCTGACACCGGGGATGCCGCCCCCAATGCCGCTATCACGGCCCAAACCAAACAACAGGCGGTAAAAACCGCTGAGGCTAAATCCCTTCAGCACATGGGGGATGTGACCCGTACCGGGTTTCAGCAGATACAGGATGTGAAGCGTGTGCAAAAAGCCAAGGCCGACGCTAAACACGCCGAACAGCGGGCACAGGAACTTGAGGCAAACCACCGAGAGAAAGATCAGCAGGCACGTCTAAAAGTTGCAAACAAGCTGCATACCGACGTGCCAAAGTAGCCCGCCCAACAGACACGCAAGCTCGGACAAGAAATTGGCACCCGCATCGGTGAAACCCTGAAATCGATCTTAAATCCGACAGCTATCCCCCCTCTCCCTGAGGGAGAGGGCCGGGGTGAGGGGCGCCTTGATCAACAAGAACAAGAGAGCCTAGCCCCGCACGTTGAGGCATCACGCATCCGCCCAAACCTCTCCGACGCGGCATTTCAATCCAACCAGCGTCTGGCCAATAGCCTCAAGAAACACCAGGGCGTTGGTAATCTGCCAACCTTTACCACAGATGCCATCAACACCGACGGGGTCAAAGCGGTGACCGAGGTTGCCGACCTGATCGAACAGGTCCGCGACCATGACCCGGCACAGGCTCAGGAACTGTTCGACAAAACCATGCAGGGCATCGATAACGGAGAACGTCGCAGCCTCGAAGAACATTCTCGAACGTTGGAATTTCATCCTGATAAGGACCGCCCTCGCTTCGAAAACAAACTTGGCCGCCAGGATGATGATAAATCTGGGGCCATGATGCCAATGGGTGCAAAAGACGATGCCGCAAATGGGCAGGACACCCCAAGGTCCAACGCCGGAACTGGGTCTGGTGATAAACAACCGAATGAAGAAGGTTCAGACGACATCTGGAGCGTCGAAGATAAACCCATGACAGATGGTGGTGCTAAACATGTGCAACCTGGCAATGCCGAGAGGTCGCCTAATCATGAAGAAAAGGGTAAGAAGGACCCCAGTAAAATTTAATGGAATGAGAAACCAATATTCCAGCAAAATAAAGGGTCGAATGAATTAAAAACAAAAGGTCCAGTCCGCATACGTGCACAAAGTGTTACACTTGGAACTGATGATATCGACTACGAACTTGATTGGTTGCCATTGGATAAAGACGGAAACGTGGTACCCGTTTGGCGCAACAATGACCACAAAGTAGAAAAGAACGAAATCGGTGTATTTAAGGGCAGTCAAAACCATCTAAACATCAACCACCCTTTGATAATCCCAACGGATTCATGGTAAAAGTAAGAATACCACCACAGCGAGCAAGAAACGAAAATTCCTTAGGCGTGCATCTTGATGTTTTTACGTCGAAAGGCGGCGAACTCAAATCAAACCCGACAAATGAATAGATTGAGGACGTATGGATATGCCCAAATATAAAGCGATACCTATAATCACCATTTTTGTTTTCACTATATCCCTAATGGCTTGGATATCTTACCCCCCAAAAGAACACAGTTGCAGGTTCACCAAATACGCTAAAAGCCGACATGTTTTTTGCTTTTAATTTTGCGCCACAATTTAAGTATGACGAGTGTTCTGCACTTGTTTCAATAAACGAGAGTGTTACGGACGATTACTTTGAACACTTACATCACTATCTCATGAGACTGGAGCCGCGTGCAATTTACGTCGGAGCAAATAGAATCCTAGGGCAAAAAGTTAATCAATACGAAGTATTATTTGCAAATGAGTGTCATCGACAAATTGATATTCTTTCGAACGCTCGAGATAACTTCCTGAGGAATTTCCCTAACCTTATAATAGAAATTTCATCTAATTCTGAGCCGACTAGAAATGGTCCAAAATCAGGACCATTTTGGACAGTCTCAATAGATTATGGCCCTGAACACTGGAGTTTAAAACGCCTTGCGATGGGAACGTGTAATCCGAACATTTGGCAAGCTTTAGCAACACATCTTGAAAGCGTGCACGATGAATTTAATTCTAATCAGATTGTGGGTGTGTATTTGTATTTATCGATGGCTAAAGCATTGGGTAATGATTCCCAATCTCTCGTTGAGAAAATAAACCAAATTCGTATAGATCATGACCTTAAACATGTTGATCAATCTCATAAATTGATTCGTGAATATATGAAAATGAATAAATGCTAATCGACTTGTAATAATGAACTCGATTGAAACCGAGTCCATCAACTATCAATCGATACCTACCCATCCGCACCCCGAAATCGACAAACGCGGTGGTCGGCAGCATGAGGCGATGGAAAAGGCGCGTGAAAACCGCGAAACTATTGGCAAGACTACTGCGACGACAGCCGCTAGATTAGTACTTCCTTGGGCGGCAAAAGGTGCTGGTCTTGCAGGTCGAGCAGGTCTGGCGGCTATTGGCGCGATGCCGTCTGCAGAATTAGCGTTTTCGTCTGAATTTCAGGCCTCCTCGCGTCGAGCATTTGACGAAGCCGGTATCGATAAAACTGACCGTAAGACCCTGGAAAAGTTTACCAAAGAGCATGCAAATGAAGCACGCAATGCGGTCGGGCGCGCGTTTCAGGCTGGTTTTGCTGATCTGGCAGGCAACCTGACCGGACACCTATCTGCCGAACGCTTCGGTGAACTGATTGGGTTCGGGGTTGGTGAGGTTGTGGAGGGCATAAGCCAACCTGCAGATAAAGAAGAAAAAGACTGTATTAAAAGCGTTTACTTACAGGAATGGTTCGAGAGCCATTCCTGAGCTTTTTTCTTGGCAGTTTCATACTCTGTTGGCGTCGTGATCAGTCCAACAAGTTTCTTACTGACCTCGCCAGCCCTTATGTCTCCCAACATAAAAGCAATTTCAAGCCATTTATGGCCGTCAACATTGTCTCGCTCATCTTTAGGCTGACGTAAAATCAGAGAACCTAAACCGTACTGTGAACTCACCTTGCAAAGTTCAACAGCTTTTAAATAATAAGTTCTCGCGCGAGCGACGTTTTTTGGAAGAGTTTTACCTTGATCATAGACAACCGCTAAATTGTGCATGGCTTTCACATGCTCTTTGTAAGCCGCTTTTTCCCACCAAGATTGTGCTATGAGATCATTTTGCTCTAATCCCCGCGCAAACGAATATATATTTCCCACCCGAAACTGCGCCTCGGCATTCCCGGATTCGGCGAGGGGGAGCCAGATATCATAGGCCTTCTTGAATTCTCCGGCTTTGTAGGCGGCAAAACCTTCCTTTACGCGCGGATCATCAGCACCCGGTTGTGTCTCGTCATAAATCGCCTTTGGTACGGCGTCTTTAGTCGCAGCCGCGTTGGTTTCGGTTTCGGATGCAAAGCCCGCAGATGGCAATGACAACGCTCCGCCAAGACTGGCCAGCCCCAGCATCCCCATAAACATAACTTGTGTTAAAACCATTCTCATACAATCCATTGTAATCATCATTTCCCCACACTCCAACGCATCTATTGAAGCTATGAATGGATCAGAAAGGTTTTTTATAACTTCAACTTTTAGATGGATAACTATAATACTGATCAATTATTATTTGATCGTATTTGGCTGAAGCTTTGTTCGTGTTTCATGTCCAGGGATTGCGTAAACTCCAATCATGGACTGGCAAGACGACGGTATTATCCTCAGCGTAAAGAAATATGGCGAGACATCTGCCATCGTGAACCTGCTAACGCCTATGCAAGGCCGCCATGCGGGCTTGGTGCGCGGCGGGTTTGGCAAGCGATTACGAGGCATATTGCAGCCAGGCAATAAGGTTCAGGCCTCATGGCGCGCCAGATTGCCTGAACACCTGGGCAATTTCACGATTGAGCCCATGAAAGCGTATGCAGCCAATGCCCTGACAGATGCGCGACGTTTGGCAGCATTATCATCAGCCTGTTCATTGATTGAAGCCTCATTGCCTGAACGCGAACCCCATCCAGCCATCCTTGAGGGCCTAGAGATACTTTTGGGCGCGCTTGATGACGATGATGTATGGCCGGTGATTTATGTGAAGTGGGAAATCGGACTGCTCACCGAGCTTGGTTTCGGCCTCGATCTGACAAAATGTGCCGCCACAGGCACAACCGAAGATCTGGCACACGTCTCACCACGCACAGGCAGGGCGGTCTCTAGTGCGGCTGCAAAGCCATATAAAGAACGTCTGTTACCTCTGCCAGCGTTCCTTTTGGATAGCAGTGCCCCTGCAAATATTGATGAAGGGCTTCGTCTGACCGGCTATTTCCTCGAAAACCATGTGTTTCAATACCGGGATACCGAACTGCCTTCGTCCCGCCGTCGTTTGGCAGAACGATTTCGCGAGTAAGATCAAGGCTCAGCGTTCTTATAATGTTCTTGTCACATTTCATCCATTTGCATTGACGAAAACGCCTCAACAACTACTATATGTCGCGATCAACTAAAAACCTGACCACAAGAGGCGCTACATGAGTAAACTTGTCGATCCCGAGGAAATTCGCGAAACAAGGCTCGCGGATGCGCTTTCGGAACGCTATCTGTCCTATGCGTTATCGACAATTATGTCGCGTTCACTCCCAGACGTTCGTGATGGACTTAAGCCGGTTCACCGTCGCTTACTCTATGCGATGCGCCAGCTGAAACTTGATCCATCATCAGGGTACAAAAAGTGCGCCCGTGTTGTTGGTGACGTCATGGGTAAATATCACCCGCATGGTGACCAATCGATTTACGATGCGATGGTGCGACTGGCGCAAGAGTTTGCTCAGCGCTATCCACTCGTCGACGGGCAAGGGAACTTCGGTAACATTGATGGCGATAACGCCGCCGCCATGCGCTACACCGAGGCGCGCCTGACAGAGGTTGCAAACCTGCTTTTAAGTGGCATTGATGAAGATGCCGTTGATTTCCGTGATACCTATGACGGCGAAGAATCTGAACCCACCGTTTTGCCAGCTGCGTTTCCAAATCTGCTCGCCAATGGTGCCGCAGGTATTGCCGTGGGTATGGCCACGAACATCCCGCCACATAACGTCGGCGAGCTGTGCGACGCGATGCTGCATATCGTCAAAACCGCGAAACACACAACAGAATCCATCACCAATTCACGCGTGACCTTTGAGAAACTTGTTGAGTTTGTTCAAGGTCCAGACTTCCCAACCGGCGGTGTACTGGTTGAGTCCCGCGAAAACGTTATTGAGGCTTACCGCGCAGGACGTGGTGGCTTCCGCCTTCGCGCCCGCTGGGAACTGGAAAAGCTCGGCCAGGGTCTTTTCCAAATCGTCATTACGGATATCCCGTATCAAATTCAGAAATCACGCCTCATTGAAAAAACGGCTGAGCTTCTATTGGCGAAAAAGCTGCCTATGTTGGCCGATATTCGTGACGAATCAGCCGAAGACGTACGGATCGTGCTCGAGCCAAAGTCTCGCAACGTCGAACCTGAAATGTTGATGGAGCATTTGTTCCGCGAAACCGAGCTAGAAACGCGGATCAGCCTCAATCTGAACGTCTTGAACAAAAACAATGTTCCAGGCGTCATGAACCTCCGTGAAGCCTTAATCGCATTTCTTGAGCACCGCGAAGATGTTCTGGTACGTCGATCACACCATCGCTTGGGCAAGATTGAGCACCGTCTCGAAGTCTTGGGCGGATTGTTGATTGCGTATCTAAATCTGGATGAAGTCATTCGGATCATTCGCGAAGAAGATGACGCCAAGAAAGTCATGATGAAGACCTTCGATCTGACCGATGTGCAAGTCGAAGCCATTCTCAACATGCGCTTGCGGCAGTTACGCAAACTCGAAGAAATGGAAATCCGAAAAGAAGATAAAGCCCTCAAGGCTGAGCGGGGTGAGCTGAAAGAGCTTTTGGCAACAGAAACAATGCGTTGGAGGGTTGTCGAAGACGAACTAAAAGAGCTCAAGCAGACCTTTGGCCCGAAAAGCGACCTCGGGCGACGCCGTACCGATATCAGCGAGCCGCCATCGATTGTCATCGTACCGATCGAAGCGATGATCGAAAAAGAACCTGTAACTATCGTTTATTCCGAAAAGGGCTGGATCAGAGCGGCAAAAGGCCATCTAGAGGATATTTCCACGCTCAAATTCAAAGAAGGCGACCAATTGAAGTTCTGGTTGCACGCTGAAACAACGGATAAATTGATCATATTTGGCACTAACGGCAGGTTTTATACCGTCGGTGTCGATAAATTGCCGGGCGGGCGTGGCCATGGCGAACCGATCCGCCTGATGGTCGATATCCCGAATGGTCATGACGTTGTTAAAATGATGAAGCATGAAGGTGGACGACGCTTTTTGATCGCATCAGATGCGGGCAGGGGCTTTATCGTCCCCGAAGACGAAGTTGTCGCGCAAACCAAGAACGGAAAACAGATCCTTAATGTTGGATCGAGTGACGAGGCAACGGCGATCAGTGTTGTTCCGGACAACGCGGACCACGTCGCAGTTATCGGTGCCAACCGTAAGGTGCTGATCTTCCCCATTGATGAATTGCCTAAAATGACGCGCGGTAAAGGTGTCATCCTGCAACGCTATAAGGATGGTGATCTGTCTGATGTGCAGGCCTTCAACCTCAAAGAAGGTGTGAGCTGGCAGACCGGCTCGGGGATGCGCTCAGAGACCGACCTCAAGGCATGGCTTGGAAAGCGCGCCAGTGCCGGATTGATAAAGCCTAAAGGATTTCCGTCGAATAACCGGTTTTCCTGATCGTCTCTGATGGAGAAGGTTCTTGGCATCATCATTGGCGGTGTCGTTGCACTCATAATACTTGCCGTTATTTTTTTATTGGCAGGTGGCGCGATCATTGGTGCAATAACAGCGTTACTGACGATACCCATCGCAACCCCGATAACGTCTATAACTCGTTATTTTGACGGTTTTAGCGGGCTACTTTGTGTATCGGAATAAAAAAGCGTCAAACAAGGATGATCCTTGATTTTAGGGGCACGTTTAGAGACTTTGAGATCAACAAGAACAAATAATTATCGGAGTGAATGAAATGATACCTGCGACACAGACCCACACACTGGCAGATACACTTTTTCCAGCAAGTGCCGAAAGCAACAAATGGATGCGCAACGTGCTGCTCGCAGTTGGCGGCACCGTTCTTTTGACAATCGCGGCTAAAATGAACATCCCATTCTATCCAGTCCCATTGACCATGACGACTTTTGTGGTCCTCACAATCGGCATGGCGTTCGGTTGGCGTCTTGGTGGCGCAACAGTTGCGCTTTACCTCGCTGAAGGCGCGATTGGCCTACCTGTTTTCGCCGGTACACCTGAAAAAGGCATTGGCCTTGCTTACATGGCGGGCCCCACAGGCGGATACTTGCTGGGCTATCTCGTTGCTGCCGTTGTTGTTGGTTGGCTTGCTGAAAAGGGCTGGGACCGCAATGTGTTTACAACGCTCGCCGCGATGATCATCGGTACAGCAATTATCTTTGCTCCAGGCATTTACTGGCTTGGGATGTTATTCGGTTGGGATAAGCCAATTCTTGCATGGGGCCTATGGCCATTCATGGCAGGTGCAGGCTTTAAGATTGCATTGGCTACTGCAGTCCTTCCTCTCGCATGGAAGTTCCTCGCCACAAAGAAGTAATCTATTATATCGTTTGAATTGGATGAGGGCGTAATCGAAAGGTTGCGCCCTTATTCCATGCGCACCCAACCATCCGGCGTGACGCGCTCAAGCGGCTTAAACCGGGATTTATACTCCATATTTGAGCATCCATCGATCCAGAACCCCAAATACATATATGGAAGTTCCTGACCATAGGCCTCATCTATCATCCATAAGATCATAAACGTGCCGATACTTCGGTCAGCTTCAGCATCGTCAAAGAAGCTGTAGACCGCTGATAAACCGTCACTAAGCCTGTCAGCCAGACAAACACCGGCCAATGTCCCAGACTTAAAGCGAAACTCGATGACGACGGTATTAACCGGCGTGTCTTCAATCAGGGCCTGATAATCCAGGAAATCCATCTTTCCCATGTCGCCACCGTTATGGCGGATTTTCTGGTAGTCTGAAAAAAGTGAGAATTGCTCATGCGTCGCAATGGGCTCAAGAATTTCAGCGCTTAAATCGCTATTGCGCTTTAAAATCCGTTTGAGTGATTTGCTCGGCTTGAATTCGTCCACGACAACCCGAACGGCAACACAAGCATCGCAACTTGGACATGCGGGTACGTAGCAAATACCGTGTGAGCGACGAAATCCAGCCATCGATAGCTGATCGTGTAAGGCGTTTGCGTCGCGGCCAATAAGTTCTGTAACGACACGGCGTTCCGTGCGGCCTGGCATATAAGGGCAGGGCAGCGGCGCTGTCGAAAAAAAGAACTTCGAATCAGGTAAGGGTTGGTGGCGCATTAATACCCATTATTACTATCACGTAAGCCATAACGTTACGGCATTTCATGTCGTAAATGCAATTCACAGTGCACAAATTATGAAAGCGATCAGAATTTACTGAGACAGACTCTGATCAAGTTCAAGACTAAGACCAGGAAGACCACCAACAGGCGCAGGAGCTACTGGTCCATTTCGGTTATTAGCAGGATCTCCATCCGGCGTAATAATGATCTCGCGTTGACGAATCTGATTTAGACCAGAAAGCACTTCTTCTTTTTGTGGTTATTCTTGAACAGGTGCTTTCTTAACCTTGTTTGGATCGTTCAAAGGGTTGTCTTTGCCCGTGCCACGCAACATCACAATCGAAAGTCAACGATTTGACGGATGCGTAGGATTATCCTTAACCAACGGTTCCGTCGCAGCTTTACCAACCATCCGGTCAATACGGCTTTCAGGCACGCCGATCTACTCTAGCCAACGCCGTGCTGCATTTGCACGATCCGCAGATAACTTCCAGTTGGAGAAGTCACCGCCAGCAACAAACTTCGTTGAATCCGTGTGACCAGATATCGATAGATTGTGTGGCAATGCCTTGATGATCTCGGTCACGACCTCGAGGAGTTTCTTGGTATGTACAAAGAGCTCTGACGCGCCGCTTTGGAACATCGACAAGCCGTCTTTATCGACAAGCTGAATACGTAAACCATCCGGCGTGTTATCGATAAGCAGGCTATCTTTGAGCTTTTTCAGTTGTGGTATACTCGCAAGTGTCGCCTCAAGCTGATCTTTGGCTTCTTCGAATTGTTCCTGCTCACGTTGCTTTAGGACCTGCTCAGCCGTCTCTTCGTCAGGATTACCACCCGCTTGATTCTCTGAGTTATCATCGCCACCCGTGCCCGCTTTTGGCGGTGGCAGGTCAACCGTCACACTGTCAC
>DGOK01000017.1:0-3331 GCA_002389385.1 Rhodospirillaceae bacterium UBA4468
TGTCACCACTTGATGGTAAAAAAAGCAGTTTTAGCGCCAAGTTGAGCAAAACTTAGTATCTGTGAATAAAGTTGACCTATTGTCATTAACCTATAGTAGCGGGCTGGCCGTAACCGTGCAGCAGAGCAAGAGTTCGCCCCAGTTGCCTAAGGAATGACAGTCGACTGCTCCTTAGTGTATAGCTTTGCAGTAGTCATCCCAATGTTCTGGCAACCACTTCGCGGCTTCCCGAATATCATTGAACTCATATGTCAGTTCAACATGGGACATTAATGTACCAGAAACTCCGCCCCTTGTAGGCCAGTGTATTCTCACCGATGTCCGGTCTTGAATATTTCATAGAAAGTCCTCAGTCATTCGGGGTAACATAAATCAAGATTTTAACATTGTATCAAACAAGACAAATAATCTGACCTAACAAAGTTTGTGCTCCATGCTGGTGGGATGAGCTAGCTGCCTTCCATCTAATTTTAAATAAGCGGGGGTTTTAATATAGAAGCGCTTCCATAAAGATATGAATGCTTCTCTGGTTGCGCCATCAATTTCTCCACCCCTATTTGTTTTGGCCTCAAAAGCAGGAACCATTAAGTTTACCACCCCAAAAATTTCTTTTTCAGTTGTTGTTATGGATTTTTTTGCTTGGCTTTCCTTTTCACTAGCGCAAGAAAAAGTAGCCAATCCCAGACGTGAGAATGATGAGCAAGAGACACCCTGCTGTCACTCCTCCCCCAATGATGTTTCCAAGCCAATAAAGCTTGGCAGTATTAGCTGCGGCTCCAGAAAGTGCGGCAATTGACGTGCCTGCCAATGCCGTGCCAAACATAGAAACTAAATCAGACAGACCTGCAGCCGTAGCGCCTCCGCTCGCTTTAGCCATAATTGCGTCAAGAAATTTATGTTTGAGGTCTGGCGGTTTTTGTCTCAGCGCTGTTGCAATATCCAGCAGATCTTCACGGTTTCTAGCAAACCATTCACGTGAAAATACCGCTGGCTGTTGGGACCGAAACAACCCTAGAATTAAATACTGGAAGTTCATAACCATACCTAGAATTTACATAAAATCTTGGTAGATGGCTAGTTATCCCATCTCTAATTTATTGATGGGGCCGAAAAAAGCTGACGATTCAGCTAACGCGGGAACGGACGCCTACAGTGACATCTCAAGCGTGTACGGGTAATCCAAAATTTCTGATGGCGTAAAGCCAGCCTTCTCAAAGAAACTGACCGATTCGGCAAAAGCCTTAACCAGCAGACGGTATTGGTTTTTTTTTCGGGTTGATTGGATAGCTTTTTTTACAAGAGCGCTGCCAATACCTTTCCCACCAGCTTCTAGATCAACGTAGAGGCTGTGTAGGAGCGTCCCTTCTTTTATTTCCTGCAATCCGAGAACTCCTGAGATTGGTATGCCGCTCACCCAGACCTCCATGAATTTAAAGTCAGTAGGTTCAAGACGGAGTGATGGCAGGGTCAGCTTTTTGATGCGGTCCGTTACTGGTCGGCCGTCGACGCAGAGTTCAATGATACTATTAATCTCAACCAACTCTTCCAATGAAGCTTTTCTTATCGTCATCTGAGTCAGTTAACCTCGCCTCTCTAATTGTACCTAACGTCAACCATAATATCACTCATCAGATAACTTATTGGATGTGTAAGTGGCAACAAATGGCTTGGGATGTCTAGTTGTTGGATGAGATGGGAATTTCTATAATTTTGAAAAATGCGTATGCTGGTTGGAATACCTAAATCCGTAGTCCCTACAGTCGCATCCTCTAACTTTTCCTTTGATTTTGCGGGAAGGTTTATTATCACTCATAGAGGGTACTCTTTATCCAAAATTTCTTTAACGTTTAGGATAGAATACCCCTCTCTCTCCAACCCTCTTTTTCGCCAGTCTCGGACGCATTGAATACACATGAATACCCATTCAAATCCGTCTTCTTTCTCTCCTAGAATAACCCAGCGCCCCTTTGCTTCTTCTGCATTAGTTTGGCAATCGTGACACACAGGCACTCTCGGCCTCAATTCAAATCAAATTGATGTTTTTTGAGATGATCTAGGCGCACATATTTAAGTGTTTTGATGTTGGTTGACGAAAGTTTGACCCTAGGAGCGCAACCTGCCTGACGTGATTCTTCCCAGCGCATAGCACAAAGGCACCAGCGGTCACCACTTTTTAAACCTTCAAACCCATACTCAAGTTGGGGTGTGATCAAATCATTACCTCTACGCGCCGAGAACTCGAGGAATTGATCATCAACAATCGCGCACACAGTGTGAGTACCAACGTCACCACTCCCAGTATTACAGCAACCATCTCGGAAAAAACCGGTAACAGGGTCCCTTCCACATACTTCTAGATCTGTTCCAAGAACATTTTTTTGGTTTTCAGACATGGCATACTTACTCTTTTCTTTGATGATGGGCAGCAAGCGCTTTAAACACATAATAGCGCGGGTAAGACCTTAGGGGTAGTCTCCACCTGATCAATCAAAAACAAATGGGGGGCAAGCGATCTTCACTTAGCCGCTAGTTGGCGTCTTCATCATTCACTAGTTGGCAATCAGTTTGAGCAGTATCCACGTGCAACACATTATGAGCAGCACAAGAGCATACGTATTCTTCGTTCTCTAAACGATTTGGAAGCGTCACTTCATCGCAAATGGGGCAAAGGATCGGCTCTGATACTAGCATTGTAACGACCATTCAATTTTACCATTCACCCATATCCTGATTCCGTGTTGGAGGCGAGCTTTTGAGAGTGAAGGGGTCAATAGGGTTTAACAATCAAAAATCAATCGCCATTTCCAATTAGCTTCCATTTCTGAGATTTATCACATCAGGCTCTTCAACTTCTAACCTAACACCTAGTTCTCCACTCAATCCAAGAATCGGCGTTTTTCGGAGAAAGACCTCAATACTCTTTATTTCTCTGTACCTTACGCATTCGTCGACGATACGAGTGATGAAGCGCTCCTGTGATTCATAGCGCATCTCTTCAGCCTTTCGCTGTATTTCTAGGATTAGAGGATCATAATCAAACACTCGATCCATTTCATCTTCGTCGATAAGCACTAGTTTCGGATCAATTAATAAAGCGAGATCGAGGATGTGCTTATCCGGCACAATGTCTTTGGACGAGTAGGAACCTATTTCAATATTGAGAATAAGGTCAGTTAACTCTATTCGAGCTCTCAAATTTTCGGATCCCTCTCCTTACCACCACCACAAACGGTTAGAGGATAAACAAACAGGTCAAAAGGATGAAAAATGCACCTCAGACCATTAAATTAACAATGAAGGGCTCATGATGTCTAGGTTGTTTAATACCGTT
>DGOK01000017.1:3364-37465 GCA_002389385.1 Rhodospirillaceae bacterium UBA4468
CGGCAGTGAACCCAACCATTCTCGAAGAGCGTCGCCGGACCTCCTCTTCGATAATGCGCATCAGCGTTACATCCAACGGCTCAATAGGATCGGTATTTTCATCAGCATAAGCCGCGTAAAGATTAGCATTATAGTCGTCAGACCAATCATCTAGTGTCACTATACTGGCCGTGCATGTTTTCTTCCTAAGATCAGCCATCAACCTGATCTCCACCTAGTTCATTCTCTGGCGCTATGTACGACGGCTCATCCTCTGCCCCGAATACTCGATCTGATTTCAAACGGGTGATCCGTGTATCGTCGTCAAGATGCGCATATAAGCCTTCCTCAAAGTCGTCTTGCTCCTCACCTAACAAGTCCAGCGACGCAACGAGATCCGCCTGCACAGACTTCAGACGGACGCCTGAGCGCACGTCGGAGACAGCGCTAGGAATTCCCTTAAATTAGCTGATCTCTGCTGGTGAAGCATTGAGGGCAACACAGTTCTTTGACGGACGGATCACTGTTGTAGCGATGCGATCATTGATGGGATATACTTTTTAAAATTGAAAAAGCCTTTCGCTGCGTACGGCCAAGATCCGGCATCCCACTTACGAATTGCGACTTCCATTATTAGTCGGCGAGCTTCGTCAATTTTGGATAGTTGACCTGTGATGTCATCGATCGCATCGCGAACGGGGCCTACCGGCGCATGTGCATACACTATGCGCTGCGCGCCGAGCCGACCCGCGAGCGCAGCTATGGTTTTTGGGTTTGCATCGCAGGTAAGCATATCTGGCCCGTTCGATAACCGCTGAACAGCGTCGCGCAGTCCGACCGCAACGAATTCAGAAACATCGTGTGCAACCTGCCCCGTCGAGCGAAGATCTGCAGCGTTTAGCAAGGCGACACCGACGATATCATCCAGAGGTAACGGCGCAGTCTCGGGGCAAAGGTCGTCGTCGTGTAATAACAGGATGGATGGAATGCCCGATTGCAGCGGTGCAGGAAATGTCAATGCAGACGGCATGGGCGCCGGTGACCAATCAAGAGTGGGGGCTTCCGTTGCCAGTTGGCTGTCGGGGTAAAACCGGCCTTCGGTGAAGGTCTGAATGTTCTCGGCGCGAGCAAGATAGGTTTTTCCGGGCGTCTGCAGTCCGCTCACCCAACGCCAAGAGAGGGTGTTTGATGCGGGGTCTCCGTCGAGCAGCTGCTGTAGGAAGAAGTCGGCCCCAAGCGTCCAAGGCAAACCAAGCGTAAAAACCCAAATACTCGCAAACCACATGCGGGCGTGGTTGTGCAAGTAATGGGTTTCTTTAAGCTCCGCCACCCAGTGATCAAAACATGATATGCCGGTCTGGCCGCTGAGCGCGCGCGCAAGCCCTGCATCTCCGTTCCAGTCGTTCAGATCATGATCTCGTGCTACTTCATAATCTTGCCAGACCGAAGGGCGCAATTCCAGCCAGCCCTTCCAATATGTGCGCCAGAAGACTTCCTGTACAAACTTTTCCGCCGCTTGAGAGCCGTGCGCATTCAATGCGGCAGATACTGCTTCTTCCTCAAGCAGCAGCCGGTGGCGGATCCACGGCGAAAGTGTCGTCACGCTGTCGTGGCAGCCCGGGCCACGATCAAAATTACGTTCCTTTGCATATGAGTAACCGAGCTTCGGTGTGATGTCCGTCAGATGCTTGAGGGCTGCATTGCGGCTGACATCCGGTTTACCTAGAAGGTACGCCATTAAATTTTTCTAGCCAAAGCTACGGCAGCGCCTGACCCGTAAGCGACAGCCGCGCACCATAGGCGGGCGAGAGGGCCGGGCGGCGCTGCCGCGTTCTGGGCGGCTTCGTCCCGGTGAGCAACCTCGTCGGCTTGGCATTCGACGAGAACAGCACGCACGGTGGCCAATTCGCGGGAGAGCTCGTCTAACGGCTGAAGTCTGTTGATCTGCTGCTGGTAGTGCTGATCGACAAACGTCTCCACCGCTTCAATGGTATGAAAGACGGCGTGGGGGCCGCAAAATGCTGGAAGGGCGCCAGTGATGAACCCGGCAATGCCCCACAAGACGATCAGACGGCTTCGGTTCTCAGGCGCAAGCAGCCCTTCGATTTCGCGCAAATGATTCCGCTCGGTCGCAAGGTGATGCTGAGCGAAATTCTGGACCTCGGGCGCTCGACTTACAGCGAGTATCCCTCGGTAAATCCAGACGGCGCCAGTCTCTCCAGCATGGTTGGAGCGCAATTCCCTTAGCAGCCAGCCAGGCAAAAGCGAAGTAAGAGAGACGCCAGCCTCATGCGGATCAAGTCGACGGGTGGCGTGTAAAGCGTTAGTCATTCCAAATCTCCTTTTTATTTTTACGAAAAGACATGCTCGGCGGACTAGTTCGAACAAAATGAAAAACAAGAAAATAGATGACATTTTCTCCTAGACCGTACATCTAGTTGCCTAGTACTCAGCTTTACGAAAATCCAGTTCGGCAATAATATTCTTGGAAACTTCCATAGGCGCTGACGTTAGGCAGTGGGATTGTTTGTTCCATATGCTAGAAACCACTATCATAATTTTATCCGTAACTCAGTTCCCCCCCAGTACAGGTAAAGTATATGTTCAAGGTTCGTTTGGTACGGCACCCTTTGACACTACTCCTTTTGACAGCAATGTAGTCGTTGATGGAGAAGGAAATACGGTCATTGTTGCGCCCAGTGAGCCAACAGCTGGTACTGCAATAGGCTTTAGTGAGGCTTTTAGTGACGCCTTTGCAAAGGCTCCAGTCTCTGGCCTGCAAGCCAATGCAGAAGTCGGCAATGTCAATATTGCAATCAATGATCAAGATGCGGTTAAAATGGCCATAAGCAATCGACCATTCCTTATGGCGCAAACAAAGGTCCTTTTAGATTTCCTTGAAGGGAATAGTTTGGGCGCAATTGGCAACCAAGGGTCTCCCCAACCCCTTTGGTTTGATGATCAAAATGATCAAGAATTACAGGCTCTACTTGAGCAGATTAGAGATGAGTTACGCCGTTTCAATGACCTTCTAGGGTCCTCAAAACCAAATATAAGTGCCCTTGCTCAATTTATGCCTGGCTTCTTGAAAGTTGGTAATAATTGGCTAGCAATGTTCTCTAGTTCAAATGGAATTTTAACAGGTAAATTGGTAGCCGGTGTGTTGGCAACTGCGTTATTAAGTGCTGGGTATCTGGACCCAACCTTGGCCGCTATAATTTTCGGAGGCGAAGCTGGTGCGACAGCGTTACAAAATAAAAACAAATCAGCTGATTAAATGAATGTCACTACCTCGGACCCGAATGCGTCAATAAGGTATTCGCCTTTACGCTCGTGAACTTTGCACTACTAGGAGACGGTTCAAATAGAGTATCCTTCCCTCCGCCAATTATCGTCCTAATGGACGCTGAAAAGCCCCGGTTTACCAGGGCTTTTTGGGTTTCAGGGCTTTGGCTACGTTTGGCGAAAAGTTCCCACTTGTTAATGGGTTAACGCAATATCAAGCTGCACCATTCTCCAGATCACTGTGCGCACGTTTTTTCTGAATCCAATTCCAGAACGCAATAGCAAGAATCACGCTGAGTGAAACCACTTCAACCCATGGGTTCCAATACAGAAGACCCAAAGCAGCCACGGCTAAAATCACGCGTTCAATAAATGTGACTCGCTCAAAGATCCGCCCTTCCAAGGCAAAGTTTAATGCAGCTGTCGCGATTAACACTTGTATGATGGCGAGAATCTGATCGCCGAGACCGCCAGATAGCCCAAGGATTTCTGGTTCGAAAAGGAAAAGAAACGGCAAAAGGAACCCGGGTAATGCCAAGCGGACAGCAGAGAATGATGTCCCCCAAAAACTTGCCTTGGCGATATTGGCCCCGACGAGGGCCGCCACAGCAACCGGTGGCGTTACAGCTGAAAGGTTCGCGAAATAGAACACAAACAAATGCGCCGCAAGCAGTGGAACGCCTAACTCTATGAGGGCAGGTGCACCGAACAGGGCAACG
Organism: Rhodospirillaceae bacterium UBA4468; assembly: GCA_002389385.1. GTDB lineage: Bacteria > Pseudomonadota > Alphaproteobacteria > Rhodospirillales > Casp-alpha2 > UBA4479. Next base: position 7,348 of record DGOK01000017.1, read on the forward strand.
ATGAAATAAGCTGCAGATGTTGGCAGGCCAAGGCCAAAGACGAGGCAGGATGCCGCAACAACAATTGACAGTGTAAACAAGCTTCCATCGGATAGATCGAGCATCGCAAATGATAATTTTTGAGCGAAGCCAGTGACTGTTAGAACCTCGATCAAAACACCAATAACGGCAATGACCGTTGCGACCATTGCACCTGCGCGCGCACCTTCGACAAAACCATTCAGGATACGCGATCCAGCCTCAATAAGTGCTGACTTGCTCGCGCGCCCTCGTACGGCTGTCACAACGGCATCAAGCCCCAAAAGCAATAGGACGGCAGCAAGTGCTGATGTGCCAGCGGGTATGCCTGTCACCAAAAGATAAACCAAGACAGCGATTGCAACGACGAGATGCCACTGTTGCAAAGCCGCTTCTTTTAAGCTCGTGGTCTGTTCAAGTTCGGGGGACGTTCGTGCGTCCAATCCCATGTTTGAAGCGCGAAGGTGTACTGCCAGCATTAAAAATGCGTAGTAGATAAACGCTGGGGCAATCGCCGCGACCATCACGCTGTTGTAAGAAACGCCGGTCATGCCAACGATCAGAAATGCAGCGAGGCCCATAACAGGTGGCATCAACTGACCACCCGTCGATGATACGGCTTCAACGGCACCTGCGAATTCTGGCTTAAAGCCATAGCGCTTCATTAATGGGATTGTGAGCGCACCTGTAGAGGCAACATTAGCAACAGTCGAGCCGGATACTGTCCCCATCAATCCACTGGAAACAACAGCCACGAGCGCAGGGCCAGCCTTCGAGCGGCGACCAACGGAGAACCCGATCCGAACAATAAAATCAATGGCGCCAGTTGCTTTCAGCGCGCCACCAAACATCATGAACAAAAATATTGTGTTTGCAGATAGACTTGTCAGTCCACCAAGTAGCCCTTGGAAATATGGTATCGAGGTATAGCCAATCAGGCGGGTCGGCGCGATGCCGGCATGAAAGAAGATATCTCCGGGCATATATTCGCCCCAATACCCGTATGCCAAGCCAATGACTGCCATCGTTGGTATCGTCCAGCCCCACTGAAATCCAGATAGAATTAACGTCGTTGCGAGTAAAAGGACTGCAACCGTTAGATCGGATGAACTTGGGGCGAAACTTCGCACTTCAGTGAGTGCGCGGTACTCAACGTGAATATAAATCGCCAATAATACGGCGAGTATTGCGAGCGCCCAAAAGACGCCACGGCGGGTCTTCTTTTCAGGGCTAACCCCTTCAAGCATCGCCAGGAAGCCGATAATGACTGCAAACGCCAAATGTAGATTGCGAAATTCACCGGATGTCAGCGAGAAATTGAGCAGCTGGTATATGTGTATGCTGACCATCGCGACTGCGGCGATAAGCAATAAAAATGTTGCGCTAAAAGACTGTGAATTATCCGCAGCTGCAATTGCAAATACGCTTTTACGAAAGGAGGCTTCCTGTTGATCGGACATTATTACCTTCAAAAACATTAAAGTCAGACTGCCCTTTGGTCGAGTGAGTTATCACTTGACCAAAGAGTTAAGTCGATAAATATAACTTTTAGATGTGTGTTTTTAACTCGTCACGCCACACGCCTTTTTCTTTGAAGTACTTCGCTGCACCTGCATGAACAGGGTAGGCAGGCATAAGAATTTTTGTCGCGAAATCCAAATCAATGTCTTTGAGCTTGATGCCACCGCGCTTACGCACAAATGCAGCATTTTCGTAGACAGCTTTTGTGATTTCATAAACGACATCTTCAGAAATGTCTGGACGTGTTGCCAAAACACCACCAAAAGAGAGCATAAGCGTTGGCTCTTTAAGTGTCTTCCAGTTCTCAGATGTAAGGGTCGCACTTTTAACGCCAGGGTTTAATGCAACTGCTTTTTCGATCAATTCCGGTGACAACGGTAGTACCTTAAGCTTGTGCGTTGTCTCGAGGCGTTGCATGAGGCCAGAAGGATTTCCAGACGTCAGCAATGATGGAATACAATCGACGGCGCCAGATGCGAGTGCGTCATATGACTCTTTCCAAGAACCATATGTCCAATCAACCTTGTCTTCGATGCCAGCTGCTTGAAACAATGTCTTCCATAGACCTGTTGTCGCGCCACCAGCAGATGCAGGCATGATCCGCTTGCCCACAAGGTCTTCAATCGAGTTAATACCAGAATCTGCGCGCACCATAGGTGTACATTGCCAAATGGTGTAAGAGAACATTTGTACCGCATCGACAGGCTTGCCCTCATAGCGGCCTTTGCCATTAATCGCTGGGTACCAGTCCGTGGTTGTTGTCTGACCAAAATCAATGACTTTTTCACCAAGCAAAGACATGTTCTCGGCGCCACCAGCCGTGGAGAGAGAAGAATGGCGGGCATTAGTAAATTTTGATGCGGCAGCAGATAGCACAGTAATGATCTGATAACCTGTGGAACCTAGGCTGGAGGAACCCCATTGATAGATTTTTTTAGCAGCTAGAGCTTGATTAGCCGTACCAATTAAAGGTCCCAAGGCTGTCGCACCTGCGGCGCCGCCTAAGGCCTTAAGTACGGATCGTCTGGTTAGTTCATTCATTATTATTCTCCCTTGAAAGTTTTGCTGCACATAGAATATCGCAGCGGCAAGATGTTAGTATATTCAGATGCATGATTTTAAAATCGAGCATTTTTTTGATTTTCTTGTACATGTCATATCAAATATTATGATCTAAGAATACGCATCTTCAAGGTTCAATGTGCCGGAAACCTTCAGAAAGTTAAGAATTCTTAATCGCTAAATGATGCCAATAGAGAGAAATAGGCCTGTAATGCTTCATATTCGGCGAGTTTGTGTCGTAGAAATGCAGTGTCAGGGGCGTATCGGGGCCCCGACATTACGGTACAAGTAGATATTAGAAAACCACCACGAATTGAAATCAGAATGCTTTCGTCGTATTAGGTCGCGTTTTATTCGATGGCGTAAAGCCGGAACGTTCTGCCTCTCTTGGTTCTTTGACCCAAACCTCTCGATTTGGATGAATGCCGCCGCCACGTGATGCTGGTACCGCAGAATGACGCGCACGGTGTAAAAGGCGTGTGTCCGCGTCCCCACAAAACGGATGAGTGCCGCCATTGTCCGCAACTTCTTTCTCCCAAACCGCTTTGCGCTTAGCAAGCGTATCTGGACCATCAAGTGCTGCGCAATTCAGCTCGTTGGTATTTAGGTCTGCGATAATCTCATCCCCATCATGGATGAATGCGATTGGGCCACCGAGTGCCGCTTCAGGCCCCACATGCCCAATGACCAGCCCAACAGAGCCACCAGAGAAACGCGCATCTGTCATTAAGGCAATCACGATGCCTTTATCGCGACAAAGGGTTGTGATGCGGGCCGTCGGGTCGAGCATTTCCGGCATACCTGGTGCACCACTTGGGCCTTCATAGCGAACAATGACCATATCGTTGTTTTGGAAGCTATCAGGTGTATCGTCGAGGGCCTTCAGAAGGTCGCTTTGCCCATTGAAAATGCGTGCTTTGCCGCGGAAAAGGTTATCACCTAGGCCGCCCTCAACACCCGCAAGTTTTAAGATGGCAGAAAAATCTGGTGACAAGTTACCACCAAGTAAGCGCAATCCACCGGTTGGTTTGTAGGGCGTTTCAACGGTGTAGACCACTGTGCCGTCCGGACCTGGTGTATTGAGGCGTTCGACCTGTTCACTGAGCGTTTCGCCCGTGCAGGTCATGACGTCACCATTCAGTAGGCCCGTCTCAAGAAGTTCGCGCACAATCACTTGAACGCCCCCAACTTTATCGATATCGACCATCGAATATTTGCCATACGGCCGAGCGTCTGTGAGGACAGGTACGACATACTGTGAGAGGTGATTGAACTCTTCTGGCGTCATGACGTCCTTCCAGAAGTTTTCATATCCGGCAGCGCGCGCAATCTCAGGCACATGTAAAACGACGTTGGTAGAACCACCGACGGCCAATGCAACGATCAAGGCATTGCGTAAAGAGTCGCGAACAACGATATCGCGTGGCTTTAGGTCTGCCTCAATCATTTTTGCTAAATGATGGACAAGTTCGTCTGGAAATTCATTGAGGCGTCTTGGGTCATCCGAAGCGGGTGATACCATATGCAGCGGTTGCATACCTGCGACGCCAATAAATGTTTGCATGGTGTTGTACGTGAACATGCCGCCACAACTTCCAATGCCAGGGCACGCATTGGATGCAATGTGATGGCGGTATTCAGGGTCAGGATGGCCGGCGACTTCATATGCACTGACAATATCGATGGCGCCGCCAGTTTTTGGATCAATGCCAGGATGAATGGCGCCGTCAGACATGATGATTGCCGGCTCATTGTGCTCAAGCAGCGCAGCAAGTGTGCCTACAGGGGGTTTGTCACAGGCAACCACCGCGATGGTTCCAGCAAGGCCACTGGCTTCAAGATGTTCGCAAAGCGCGTCATTGGTGACTTCACGACCAATGAGCGAGTAGCGCATTTCGCGCGTACCATTTCGAATGCCATCCGAAGTGGCGACTGTGTATTGAGGTTCAACGAGACGTAGCTTCAGTTGGCCAGGCTCGGTTCCAATGCTATCCCTAAGTCGGGCGTGAATCGCATTAACTTTGTCTTTGACGCCCAAATAGCATTGGCTATCGCCCTTGGTTCCCACGACGCCGACTGTAGGCTCATGTATTAAATCCGGGCTGGTGCCGAGTTCCTTTGCCATACCAATGGTTTGAGCCGAGCGCCCAGGATGGCGATCAATGAGTAGGGGTTTGGACTTTAACATAGGAACTCCTTAACGCGAAAAACGGGTAAGACGCAGTTATGCTTTCACCTTAGTGTACGTCTCTTTTCAAGGGCTCATATGGCCAGCATCGCTTCCAGAACTCAAGTTCTGATTTTATTTTTGATGTAAAAAAGGGTCGGCTGAAGTGTCTTGTTTTGTTAATTGTTCAAGCCACTTCAGCCCCTTTGCAAAGTTACTTATTGAGTTTCTCCTGTATCGCCGGTGATACGATCATCGCAGGAGGGCCTATAATTTTGTTCCCTCTGGTGTCTACGATGGCTGGCCTAAATTCTGACATTCCTGTGGTGTCACGGAGGACAAGGTTATTGAGTGCAAGCACGACAATGGCTGCCAGTAGTACGATGCCCATTAAAATCAGTAGCTTGCTTGCGCGGCGTTCAATATCGTTAATGCTCGTCATTTTACATTTCCTTTCGTACACAAGCCGGATGCCAAAACGACACACGTTGCAGGTGCAGTTATTCTCTGTTGGTTATGAATATGGGCCAGCACTAGACATTCATAAAATGAGTAATTAGAATCTAAGGCATGAATTTAAATTATGACTTAGTGTTTCAAAGGATGACTTCATGATCCCCAACTTAGAGAGTGATCTTCTGCGCACACTCGTCGCCATTGCCGAGACCAGTAACTTCACGCGCGCCTCTAAAGTTGTTGGGCTTACGCAGTCTGCGGTGAGCGTTCAAATGAAGAAGTTGGAAGAAATTGTTGATGAGCGATTGTTTGAACGTGGTCCTCGTGGCGTGGTGCTCACGCTCGCAGGCGAAAAGCTCGTCAAGGATGCGAGACGCATCATCTTACTGCTGGATCAGGCTTCAGCGTCATTGCACTCAGAACCTCTAGATGGATGTGTCCGTGTCGGCATACCCGAGGAATATGGCGGGACGGTTCTGCCTCAAGTCTTGTCGCGATTTTGCAAGATACATCCAAAGGTCGAGGTTATCGTTCGTTGTAGTCCGTCATCTGAGCTTAATGCTGAACTCGACAAGGGTGACCTGGACTTGGTCGTGGTCCATGAGGAAGCGGATAAAGTGGGAGGTGAGGTTCTTTTCAATGATCCCGTGGTCTGGATTACATCAGACGAACATTTCCAACACGAATGTACGCCATTGCCGGTTGCGATCTATGAAAAAGGATGTTGGTGGCGAGAATGGGCACTTGGTGGGCTCGACCAGAGACAGAAGGATTATCGCATTGCGTATGTGAGTAATAGCCCTTTTGGCCTTAAGGCAGCAGCGTCATCTGGTATTGCTGTGGCGATACTTGCGCAAAGCCAAATCCCTGATGGGTGCCGGGAACTCACCCCGGAAGAGGGCTTTCCTCGCCTCCAAGGGACGAACATGGTTCTTCGGCAACGCACGCAAAATAAATGTGACGCAAGATTAGGCATGGCACAAGCCATACGTGAAGCATTCCATGCATCCGCAGTACATGCGAAAGTGGCTTGATTGATAAATTGGACGGCTTCAAGAAAACAAACAGCTCTATCAGGTCAATCGCTATCAGAAGTTTTTTACCTGCATTGAAACCGTCTTCCCGCTCTCGAGTTCGCGCGACCCAATAGCGACGAACCCTCTTTTCTGATGAAATTTTAGCGAGTCTTCATTCGGCGGCATGAGGTCCATCTCGGCGGCGATTTGCAAAAGGCCTTGTTGTTGCGCCCAGTCAATCACGTAAGCATATAGCTGACTGCCAATCCCGTGACCGCGACCATCCTCTGATATGACGATACGATCAATATAGACATAGCGATTTAATCGGTCGTCAAACCATTGAAAGTTGTCGTTCTCATAGGTGTCGCCCTGGGCCATGGTCAACACAAAGCCGACGATCTTGCCCTCGTTTTCTGCTACAAGACAAAGGCTCGAGATATCAAATAAATGCTTAAATCGGGACGCATCCATCGGGCTTGTCACAGCGACAAACGTCTTGTTCAGCGCAACAATGTCATCGGTATGGGCTAACGTGGCCGGATAAATCTTCATCATTGTTAGACTGACCTCTCTTGTAAGGCGCTGTCAATTTCGCAATCATCTGTTCTTGCAGTGACCATTGCTGCGCAAGTGTAGGGGGAGCGTCTTGTCTGTTTCACTGTTGAAGACGTTGATTGCAATCTCGGAGCGCGGGAGTTTCAGTGCTGCCGCAGACGAGATATGTATTTCCCAAGCTGCTGTTGGCCAACAAATGAAGCGCCTTGAAGAGAACCTCAACGTCACGTTGTTCGACAGGTCACAAAGAACGCTGACGCTCAATCAACTCGGGAAAGCGTTGGTCCCAAAAGCACGGGATATTGTCCATGCTTACGAGACCATGCTTGATGATCTTGTTGGTGGTGCTGCACATTTTGGCCAACTGACGTTGGGTGCTGTGCCCTCAACAACCTCAATCATGGTGCCGATGGCGATCAAGCGACTTGTTACCGCCCATCCAAACCTGCATGTGCACGTGGTAACGGGTCTCTCTGATGATCTGACAGATCAGTTGGAGCGCGGCGCGTTAGATGTCGCGATACTCAGTTTAAAAGATAAGCCTAGCGCCAATATGAACTGGCAGCCATTGGCTGAAGAAGAAATGGTTTTGCTCACATCACCACAGTTAAGTGGTGATGATCCGCTGCAACTCCTACGTGAACAGCCATATATACGTCATACGCGCCGCGGCGCTGTTGGGGTTTTGGCCGAGGCATGGCTGTCTGAAAACAATATTCCTGTCCGCGGTACGATGGAATTGGAATCACTGGATTCGGTCGTAAACATGGTGTCCCACAATCTTGGTGTTTCCCTCGTGCCCAATATTTGTGTTCCGGGTGCAGCATTCGCAGCGATGAGGGCGATTCCATTAGGGGGTAAATCGATTTCACGGAAGCTCGGTATTTTAACCCGTGCAGATTGCCCAAAGTTTCTGTTGGTAGATCAGTTGCTGAAGGAGCTCTTGGGAACGATTCCTGTAAAATCTGTTTAAACAATGACATTAAAGAATATCTTTAATGTTTGTAAAAATTATATGATTTGACGAATGCATGGCTTTAGTTAGGTTCTAGTTACAATCTTTTTTGGGAGAATTCAGTGTCAGTAAATAAACGTATCGTGGCGGACTTTGTGAAGAACGATATTTCGTTCGTCACCACAGTGCCGTGTAAGCAGCTAGCCGGTGTTATCGATGAAATCGAAAATAGCCTGGAGATCTTTCATATTCCGTCGAATAAAGAAGATGAGGGAATGGGTCTTTGTGCTGGTGCTTTCATGGGCGGCAAACGCCCGGCTATCATCATGCAGAACACAGCTTTGGGCGTAACGTTGAATACGCTCGCCACGCTGACACAGTTCTATCGTATGCCATTGCCGATGCTGATCAGTTATCGCGGTGAACTTGGTGAGCCCGTAGCATGCCAAGTCGAAATGGCTGTTCACACTAAGGCACTTTTGACGCAATTCCTGATCCCGACCTATCACTTCCACAAGGAATCAGATGCGGACGAGCTCGATAACATTCTGAAATACACATTCATGTGCAACAAGCCAGTTGCCATCCTGACCGATGCGACTTTCTGGAAAGGAGAAAAAGAATGATCCGCTCCGAAGTACTCAAAAGCCTGCTCCCTGTAATTTCTGACGAATTCGTCGTGTGCAACATTGGCCTTCCAAGCCAAGAACTTCATATGATGGATGATCAGCCAACGAACTTCTACATGCTCGGTACCATGGGACTGTCATCCTCGATCGGTCTCGGCGTTGCTTTGGTACAAAACCAGAAAGTCATTTCTATTGATGGTGACGGATCGGTTCTGACGAACTTTGGTACGTTGCCAACGATTGCCAACAATGTTGCTGATAACTTTATTCTGCTCATCATTGATAACGGCAGCTATGGCTCTACAGGTGATCAGCCAACGTATGCTGGTAAGAAGACATCACTCTCAGCCGTTGCTACAGCATGTGGTTGTGAGAACGTTGTCGAGTGCCAGGCTGAAGATGCGGCAGAAACACTCAAAGCAGCATTAGCCAGCAACAAGATGACGATCATCGTTTGTAAGTGCGAGTCTGGGAATATCCCAGTGCCAGTCATCACCATGGATCCGGTCTCCATCCGAGATCGCTTCATGAACGAGCTTAAGGTTCGTAACGGGTAATCTGTCATGGCCGGGTTTCCCGGCGTGACAATGCAGATCGCGTGTCAGGCCGTCCGTAGGTAGGTTTTCTTTAAACGTATGGATCGCCGCACGCGAGCCGCTCTCCTGATCTGAGGAAAAGCTCAATGTTTTTCAACTCTGATATCCATTCAAGCGAAGATGCCAGACGCCTTGCGAAAAGGTATCTGCCGTGGATGGTCTTCGATTATATCGATGGGGCTGCGGGTAACGAATTTGGTGAAAAACTAAATCGCCAAACACTACAGAATATCCATCTTGAGCCGCGTGTTTTGAACAATGTTGAGCATCGTTCCCTAAGCGTTCCGTTGTTTGGCAAAGACGCTGGATTACCATTTGGCATCAGCCCTATGGGTATGTGTAATTTATCGCGTCCGGGTGCGGACCTCATGCTGGCACGTATGGCAGCGAATAAGAAAATCCCTGTTGGTGTTTCAACGGCGGCATCGACCTCGCTGGAAACTATGATTGAGGTCAGCGAAGGGCAGGCCTGGTTTCAGCTTTATTTCAGCGGTGATGAAACGTCTTCTCTATCTTTGATTAACCGCGCAGAAGTGGCTGGATACGAAACGCTGGTCTGGACGGTCGATGTACCAGAAGTTGGCCGTCGTCCTCGCGAGTTACGTCGCGGATTTAAAATGCCATTTCATATTGGCGTGCCACATTTCATCGACTTTGCGCTGCATCCAGAATGGTCATTGTCGAGCCTTTATCATGGTAAGCCGGAGCTTGCGAATTTTGGCGGCGAACACGAAAAGTTTGATCGTCATGCCAGTCGCGCCGGTGCTGATTGGGATCTTCTCGATCGGATCAGGTCTGCGTGGAAAGGCAAGCTTGTGATCAAGGGTGTTTTAAATGCGGAAGATGCCTGCAAGATGAAAGGCGCTGGTGTCGATGGGATACTTGTGTCGAGCCATGGCGGGCGCCAACTAGATAGTGCGCCGCCGCCAATCAATGCGCTTAAACGTATCCGCAAGGCCGTCGGTAAGAAGTTTCCACTGTTTTATGATTCAGGTCTCCGCAGTGGCGAGGACGTCATCAAAGCTTATGCCGTTGGTGCAGATTATGTGTTCTTTGGCCGTCCGTTTCAGTTTTCCATTGCGGCCAATGGTGAACGCGGTCTAAAGCAGATGTTCGACGTCCTCACAGACGAAGTCAGCATAACCCTGGCGCAAGTCGGCATGACCAATATGCTCGACGTAAAGAAGGGCACATGTATTTCAGCGGAGTAAAACTATGGCGAACCTTGTAGCACCCGACACAGCCACGCTGGATAAGTTGAAAAAAGTTCTTGGCCCTTCTGGCTGGAAATCCCCTGACGACGCAGCACGCTTTTATGAAGATCCGCGTGATCGGTTCACCGGTCAAAGCGCCTTGATCGCCTTGCCAGATTCCACGGAACAAGTGGTCGAGCTCGTCAAGATTTGCCAGGCAGCAAAAGTCGGTATCGTGCCTTATAGCGGCGGGACTGGTGTTGTTGCAGGGCAATTGTCACCGGACAGCGATGGACTGGTTATTCTGTCGCTTGAGCGCATGAACAAAGTCCGTGATGTTTCGTTAGAAGACGAAATTCTTGTCGCCGAAGCGGGCTGTATCCTCTCTGATATTCACCGCGTCGCCGAGGACGTGGGTAAATATTCCCTCTCAGCATGGCGTCTCAGGATAGCTGCCAGATTGGCGGTAATCTTGCGACCAATGCTGGTGGCATTCAGGTGTTACGCTACGGTAACGCACGCGATCTTTGCATCGGCATCGAAGCTGTGATGGCGGACGGATCGGTCCCGCAAGAGCTCAATCCGCTGCGCAAAAACAACACGGGTTATGATCTCAGGTATTTGCTGATCGGCAGCGAAGGCGCGCTTGGGATTATCACGGCGGCATCCTTGAAATTGATGCCGAAAAACCCAGAGACGATCACAGCGTTTTGCGCGGTAAGTCATCCTGCTGCTACCGTGACCTTACTGCATACGGTCAAAGGCGCGCTTGGTGACACCGTAAGTGGCTTCGAGCTGCTGTGTGATTTTGGTATGAACTTGCTGGCCGAGCATTTTCCTGACGACGTAGTTCCGTTCGAACAATCTTATGGCTGGTATGTCTTGATCGAAATTTCGGGACATGCCGGTATCAAGGATGAGCTTGAAGAAACATTGGCGGCGGGCTTTGAGAGCGAGTTGGTTTTGGACGCCGTCGTTGCGCAATCTGATGCTCAACGTGAAGACTTGTGGCGTCTTCGTGAACAGACACCAGAAGCAAATCGTCTGACGGGGGCTATCTGCAATAGTGATACTTCTGTGCCGATCAGTCAGATCAATGCGTTCGTCGCCAAATCGGATGCGGCTATTCTGGCGATCCATGATGGGTTGAGGGTTAATAGTTACGGTCACATCGGGGACGGAAACATCCATCTGAATGTGTTCTCGCCGGCTGGAACAACCAAGAAAGACTTCTTAGCTAGCCACCCCGAAAGCCGCAAGGCTGTGTGCATGGCGATCAATGAAGTGACCCATGACTGCGGCGGTACGATCAGTGCAGAGCACGGGATTGGTAGCCTCAAGACATCTGATTTGGAAATGTACTGCTTGCCCGGAAAGTTCAACGCCTTGAAGAGCATCAAAGCAGCCCTTGATCCAAACGGGATCATGAACCCGGACGCACTATTTTCTGACTAGTTCTGCTAATCTTTTTTAACAATCATAGAATTGTTCATGGATTAAATGCCCTTGGCGTGATTGATTGAGGTATAACAAGTTGTAGGCTGTGACCTACGTCCAAAATAAACACAATAACCCTTAGTAATGAGCAAAACCATCACACAAGATCAGCATGCTATCCCTCCCAAGGTCCCCGTGAAGCTTAAAACCTTGCAGCGTATCTTTTCAATGCTCAAGCCATACAAGCTGCAGGTTGTGGGCGCTATGGTGGCGTTGCTGTTTACAGCAGGTTCAACATTGGCTATCGGCCAAGGGTTGAGTTTCCTTATTGATGAAGGTTTCTCAGGCAACGATCCGAGCGTGTTAACGACGGCTTTGCTTTTTTTGTTTGGAATCGGTGGAGCGATTGCTGTTGGCAGTTTCATGCGGTTCTATTTGATGACGTGGCTGGGTGAGCGCGTGGTCGCCGATCTACGGCACAATGTCTTCGAGCGTATTATTGAACTTGATGTCGCATTCTTTGAGACAACGCGCACCGGTGAATTGCTATCCAGGCTGACCACGGACACAACGTTGCTGCAGACGGTGATCGGTTCCAGCTTCTCTCTCGCATTGCGCAACACGATCGTCTTGTTTGGCGGTTTTGTCATGATGTTTGTTGCTAACGCAAAACTTGCGACAGTCGCCGTCGTTCTTGTTCCAATCATCATTGTGCCTGTCATTTATATCGGCAGGAAAGTGCGTGTCTTATCAAAAGAAAGTCAGGCACGGGTCGCGGATGTTGGTGCGTTTGCCGAGGAAAGTATTAACGCAATCCGAACCGTCAAAGCCTTCACCCAGGAAAAAACCAATTTAGCGCGCTTCGATCAAGAAGTAGAATGCGCCTTTAAAACCGCGCTGCGCCGAGCACGATTGCGAAGTACGTTGAGCGCTACTGTCACAGTGGTTGTCTTTGTAGGATTGGGTTCTGTGCTTTGGGTCGGCGGTAACGACGTAATAATGGGGAATTCAACGGGCGGTGAACTTGGCGCGTTCTTGTTCTATGCCGTCATGGTCGCCGTCGCGGCGGGAGTTGTCTCTGAGGTATATGGGGATGTGCAGCGCGCCGCCGGTGCGACCGAGCGATTGATGGAATTGATCAACGTGCAGCCAAGCATCTTTGCGCCGGAAAACCCTGTCTCGCTGAACGACCCATCATCGGAAAATGACGGTCAGATCGCCTTTGAAGATATCACTTTTCATTACGAATCAAGACCAGATAAAGCCGCACTCCGCGACTTCACATTGTCGGTGAACAAAGGCGAGACGGTTGCCTTGGTTGGTCCATCCGGGGCTGGAAAATCCACGGTGTTCCAATTGTTGTTGCGCTTTTACGATCCGGACATAGGAAAGATCTGTATTAACGGCAATGATATCTCAGGCGTTGATCCAATCGCCCTGCGCCGGGAAATTGCTTTGGTGCCACAAGATCCGTTCATATTCGGCACCGACGCGATGGAGAACATTCGTTACGGCAGACCCGATGCGACGGATGAAGAGGTGATCGCCGCCTGCAAAGAAGCTGTGCTGGACGATTACATCTGTTCCTTACCCAATGGCTACAAAACATTTCTTGGTGAAAAAGGTATCCGTTTGTCGGGCGGTCAAAAGCAACGCCTATCCATTGCCCGTGCCATCCTCAAGAACCCGGCATTTTTACTTTTGGATGAAGCGACCTCTGCACTGGATGCTGAAAATGAGCGTTTGGTTCAAATTGCACTCAGCCATCTCATGCAGGGTCGTACGACACTGGTCATCGCGCACAGGTTGGCAACGGTGCTGAATGCCACGCGTATCGCTGTCATCGTCGATGGTGGTATCGAAGCCACCGGCACACACGAAGAATTGCGCCAGAGCAACGAGATATATAAACGCTTCGCTGACTTGCAATTCATCGATCAGCTGTCGAACGCCGACGAAAGTAACTAAGCGTTACCCCAAATCAGGTTCTGGCACTGCAAAGTCTTCTGGGCGGAGGAAGATTGTTGTGCGCCTTGCGAAACGGGGGAGGTTGGCGTCGAAGGGTTCCCGCCGGTGCCACAGGCGCGCGTTGTCCCACATAATCACATCGCCATTGCGCCAAGAGTGCTGATAGATGAAATCATCCTGTAGCATGTGCTGGCTAGCGGCTCCGATGAGCTCTTTGCTCTCTTCCTCGTTCAAGTCTTCGATAACGAGTGTCTTGTTGGGATCGAGGTAGATCGATTTCTGCCCGGTGGCAGGGTTTTCAAGAATGATGTTGTGTGTCGCAGGCGGCGTCCTATCGTTAATCTTCTTCATTGTCTCGGGATCGCCCTTAAAGTCCCGTTGTGTCGAGGACTCTGCTTTCATACCGTACTTAGCCGTGGCGCGGCGGCCTTCCAATTGATTTCTAAGATTGTCCGGCATCGTGTCGTAACCAAGCTTGGTATTACAAAACGATGTCTGTCCGCCATTTTCTGGCACTTCGATGGCATAAAATATTGAGCCACTGGCAGGGCGTTCGCGGTAAATTTGATCATGGTGCCAATAGACCTCGTACGTTCCAAGGCCGCCCATCGGCGTGCCATCGGGTCGCTTTAGCGCCGTGATATAGATAATTTCTGGATGGATGGGTGACAACATGTCGTCCCGGACCAGAATATCCAGATCGCCGAAACGTTTGCTGTATTCGACCTGTTCGCGCTCGGTTAGACTTTGGCGGCGAAATAAAAGCAGCGGCTCTTCTTGCCATAACTTGTAAATCTCGTCAAACGTCTTGGCATCGAGATTAGCTAAATCCACATCAAGGACTTCATGGCCAAATGTATTTTTCAATGCGCGCGTTTGTAATGTCATAATCTTCTTTCCTTGATGTGATGATTTTTAGATTTCGATGTTAGCTTAAGAGTTTCCCTTGGCCTTAATCGCATGATAGCGGCTGAGAAGTCTCTCAGCTCTGATGGCCACAGGGACGTCTATCATTTTGCCGTCGACACGAATGGCTCCAATGCCATTTTTTACGGCATCGTCATAGGCCGAGATGATTTTTTCGGCCTGTTCAACTTCTTGGGTGGTAGGGGTGAATTCTTCGTTCAATATCGGTATACCGCTTGGATGGATAACACTGGCCGCTTGAAAACCGAATTTACGTGATCGGCGCACATTGGCACGAAAGCCTTCAATATCCGTGTAATCTGCTACAGTGCCGATGAACCCCATAGCCATAATTTTTGCGGATTTGGCGGCAATCATGATGGTTTGCTTTGGCAGCATTAAGGTTTCTGCATCCGGGGTCATATCCGTGTCTAAGGCAAAATCTTCGCCGCCCACATTCATGCCAACATTTCGAGAACTCGCGCGGGCAACTTCGTGCGCACGGAAATACGCATCAGCCGTTTCAATCATCGGGATGAATTTAACATCCCCATGAGGTCGGCCCGCCTCGCGTTCGACTTCGCTAACCAATTCGTCAATCAGTCTAAGGTGGGCTGCGCCATCAACCTTGGTGACGAACAAGGCCTTGGCACCGGCCTTCACTGCGGCTTCAACGTCTTTCACCATATGCCGGATAGGGCGGTTGATACGAACCGTTGCATCCGCACCGGATTGTGTGACGGACTTGATCGCGTCCGGCAGCATTTCACGCGCTCGCTCGCGCTGATCCTCAGGGACGCTGTCTTCCAGGTCGAGGATAAGAGCGTCCGCTTCGCGGGTGTGTGCCTTGGCGATGAACTTCTCGTTGTTGGCAGGCACATATAGAAGTGAGCGCCAGACAATGTCATTATGTTTCGTTTGATCTTTATTCATGATGCGGGTGGGTCCTGAAATTTAGTGCGTAAGCCGTTCCAATATTCACCGTGGAACCGGTTGAAGCGTTGACCGACTGTCATGACGCCTTTGCTGGTTGGTGGCTGATCCGTTTGATTGAGCTCTTCAAGAACTTGATCACACGCATTGAAAATTGTTGAGATCAACATGGACGGCATGATGGCAAGACGGAACCCCATCTTTTCTGCGTCACGAAGATTAACATCTGGTGTGACGCCACCGACAACCACGTTTATCAAACAGGGTCCGTTGACCCGTTTAGGCACGGCGGCAAGTTCTTCCATGTCGCGTGGAGACTCAACGAATGCGATATCCGCACCGTTTTCCATGGCGATATTGGCGCGGCTGATGGCATCCTCAAATCCGGTGACGGTATTGGCATCTGTTCGCGCAATGATGACGAAATCCGGGTCGCGGCGGGCAGCAACAGCAGCGCGAATTTTTGCAGCGTACTCTTCGATGGGAATAAGCTCTTTACCCGCCAAATGGCCACAGCGTTTCGGGCTGACCTGGTCTTCCATATGAATGGCGGCAATGCCTGCGCGTTCATATTCGTTAATGGTTCGCGTCACGTTGAGCTCGTTGCCATAGCCCGTGTCAGCATCGGCAACAACTGGGATATCGATGGTACGCGAGATCACGGTCGCATTGGCAACCATTTCTGTTTGCGTCAGCAAGCCATAATCAGGATAGCCAAGGGACATTGATGTCCCGGCACCTGTCATATATGCTACGGGGAAGCCTGCCTGCTCGACAAGGCGCGCGGTGATGCCGTCATAGACGCCTGGTGCGCGGATCAAACCTCCTTGCGACATGAGTTCTCGGAACACTTTTGTTTTACTCAACTCGTCTCTCCAATTTGAAGTTTCACGCCGCAGGATGCTTCGGCAATTTGATTTTTCTCTGAAGTATTCAGAATTTTGACAATTTGGACCTGCCCCACTGACGAGGCCTGTATGAATATTAGTGCATCTTTATTTTTATGCCACGAGTAATTTTTGACCGCTAAGCGTAACCTGTTTGACGTATACCGTGTATATTGACACTAAAATTGAATTTACATATATTACATTCGGAATTCTGAATTCACAAATGAAAGACATATAGATGCGCCCTTTAGCGCCAAAACCTGATCTTGTGATGCAGACCCATGACGCCATTCGCATCGCGATTATGTCTGGGGAGCTGGAGCCTTTTGCGCCATTGGCTCAAGAAGAGCTCGCGGCGTCACTGGGTGTGAGCCGTCAACCTGTAAGCCATGCGCTTGTATTGCTTAAGCGCGAAGGGCTCGTTGTTGATCGTGGTCGCAAAGGCCAGATGGTGGCACCTATCGATGCCGATCGTCTATTGGCTTTGTATCAGGTGCGCGGTGCGTTGGACGGGCTTGCGGCGCGTTTAGCTGCAACAGCATCAACGGGCAAAAACTGCCAAAGTATACTCAATAAACTCATTAAAGATGGTGCATTTTGCGTCGAGCGTAGGGAGATTACGCCTCTGGTTGATGCTGATGTCGCATTTCATCAAGCAATATATGATCTTGCTGGAAATGCAGAAATATCGGCCATGGTTGAAGGCTGCTGGCCGCATATGGTTCGCTCGATGCGGGTCGTTCTTGATGATAGTGATGCCCATTCAGGCATTTGGGCTGATCACCGTGCGATTGCAGACGCGATCATTGCGGGCGACGTCAACGCAGCAGAAACAATGGCGACACAACATGCCAGTAAGGCTGGAGAAGCGACGTACCAACGTCTCAAATCACTTTGATCCCGGAGAGATAATCCAGGGCAAACGATCAACAAAGAATATGTGGATGAAAAACATGAATTTAACAGCTGAAGAATTAAAGAAATTTGATGAAGAAGGGTATCTCTTTTTCCCGGGAAAATTCTCGCTGGAAGAAGCTGCACTTTTGAAATCAGAAGCTGAAACCGTTTATGCCACGGACCGTAAAGAGGTCTGGCGCGAGGCAAACGGTGTCGCTCGAACTGCATTCGCTGCACATACCTATAACGAGGCGTTCCGGCGTTTAGGGGCGCACCCTCGGCTTATTGATCCTGTCTCGCAGATGCTGGATGGCGATGTTTATATGCACCAGTACAAGGTGAATGCTAAGGCCGCTTTTGATGGCGAAGTCTGGCAATGGCATCAGGATTATGGCACCTGGAAACGGGACGACGAAATGCCCGAGCCACGGGCCATGAATATCGCCGTATTCCTTGATGATGTGACTGCTGCAAACGGGCCATTATTATTTATTCCGGGCAGCCATAAATTGGGTGTTGTTGATGCCGGTCACGATCTTGAGACAACAAGCTATCCGCTGTGGACGCTGGACCGTGAAAAGGTCTCTGAACTTGCGGCGAAAGGTGGTTGTGTTGCGCCAACGGGACCTGCAGGAAGTATGTTGATGTTCTCATCACTTCTGGTTCATGCGAGCCCAGCAAATATATCTCCGTTCGGACGGACAATTGTCTACTTGTCTTTGTGCCATGTGGATAATCATATCCGCGCATTCAATCGTGAAGACTGGATTGCACACCGTGACTTTACGCCAATTGAAGCATTAAGCGACGATTGCCTCGACGAGCTCGTTGCAGCTCAATCCCAAGCTGCGGAGTAACGCATGTACATTTATCAAGAACTCGCAGCACGTGCTGCTGCTGGCAAACCTGTGCGGGTTGGTCTGATTGGTGCGGGCAAGTTTGGCTCAATGTTTTTATCGCAAATCCCGACAACGCCGGGGCTCGACGTTGCCGTTATTGCTGACCTTAATCCATCTGGCGCTAAATTGTCCTGCAAGAATATTGGATGGCCGGATGATCTGATTGATAAAACACAATTTATAGATGATGCCATGGCCATGATGCAGGCAGGCGATATTGATGTAGTTGTTGAAGCCACAGGGAACCCGGTTGTGGGCTTAGTGCATGCACGTGAAGCCATTCGCAATGGTATCCATATCGTCATGGTTAATGTTGAGGCAGACGTTCTTGCGGGCGGCCTGCTTGCAGAAGAAGCGCGCCAAGCTGGTGTGGTGTATTCGATGGCTTATGGTGATCAACCTGCGCTGACGTGTGAACTTGTTGAATGGGCGCGTGCCACAGGATTTGACGTTGTTGCTGCGGGTAAGGGAACTAAGTACCTGGCCGAATATCATGCTTCAACGCCGGATACGGTGTGGGATTATTATGGCATGACATCTGAACAAGCTGCGGCTGCAGGTATGAACAGTCAGATGTTTAACAGCTTTCTGGACGGCACTAAGTCTGCACTTGAGATGGCGGCGATTGCCAACGGGACAGGTCTGACGCCGCCACCTGATGGGCTGATGTTCCCGCCTGCAGGGATGGATGATCTCGCCCAGGTTTTACGTCCAAAATCTGATGGCGGGCAGTTACATCACAAAGGTCAGGTTGAGGTTGTCTCGTCTCTCGAACGTGATGGACGCCCGGTCTTTAAAGATCTTCGTTGGGGTGTCTATGTCGTGATCGAAGCGCCAAATGATTATGCTGCTGGCTGCTTTCGTCAGTACGGCATGAATACGGATTCAACAGGACGTTACTCGGCAATGTATAAGCCATTCCACTTGATTGGATTAGAACTCAATATCTCTATCCTTTCTGCGGCACTTTTGAACAAGCCCACAGGGATAACAGAAGGCTTCCGTGGAGACGTCGTCGCAACAGCTAAGCGAGACTTGAAGGCTGGCGAAATACTTGATGGTGAAGGTGGATTTACTGTGTGGGGTAAGCTTTATCCTGCAGATCAATCTTTGCTTTTGGGTGGGCTGCCGATTGGTTTGGCGCACAAGGTAAAACTAAAATCAAATATTGCCGTAGGCCAACCTGTTCGTTGGCAGGATGTTGATGTTGATGAAACGCTTGAGGCTGTAAAAATTCGCCGCGAAATGGAAGCGAAGTTCCGAGTGCCGGTTGCCGCCGAGTAGATACGTCTATAAATTGGCTGTTGGATTTTCGAGACTTAGACGGAAGAAATTCGTCTTATCCGGCATATGCTCAAGGGTAAGGTTTCCATTCATGGCACGCATAATCGCGAGACTAATGGCGAGGCCAAGACCTGCGCCATTGTTATTGCCTTCATGAGCTCCACGGGTAAATTTATCAAATATAGATCCTGAGACGTCTGCCGGGACGCCGCCACCATTATCAATGATGTCTATGAAGACAGAATTGTTTACACGTTTTGTGCGAACGAAAATTTCTGGCTCAGATGCCGTATTATATTTAACGGCGTTCGAGAGCACATTGATCATGACCTGACGAAGCCGGTCATCGTTGACCAAAATATCCACAGGTCCTTCATCTAAATCAGTTTTGACGCGAACACCTGCGGTTCGGGTCATGCCGGAAACCGTATCAAGTGCGGCTTGAACGGCATCATTGGCATCCATTTGCAGGAGCTTGATCTGTGACATGCCCGCTTCTAGTCGGCTGATATCCAAAATTTCATCAAGCAGGCGTGTGAGGCGAAGGCTCTCGTCCTGAATGATTGAGACAAACCTGGCTTTGTCTGTTTCTGAAATATCTGGATCATTCATGAGGATTTCTGAGAATGAACGGATAGATGTCATCGGTGTTCTTAACTCGTGGCTGACCTGGCTTAGAAAGTCATCTTTCTGCGCATCGAGGGTCCTGAGGCGTTCGTTCACAATACGTAATTGCTTTGCTGTATTCTGAAGCTCTTCAGACTTTTCTGAAAGTTGCCGCGAGGTTTCGATGAGCTGTTGCGTCTCGTCGGCAATATCGATGAGTTCTGTCATGCCGACCGTTTGACGTCCTGCAATACGCGTCACCATGGCATGTGCGGACGCCGCACCAATGGAGCCTGAAAGTTCACGCTCTAGTCGCGCGATCACAGTATCAGTGGCATGGGGCAAACCTTCTTCTTGTCCTTGTGCATGCGCCATTTCATCGAAAAGTTTGCGCGCTGGCTCAGCCCCTAAAATCCGCTGGGCTAAAACAAACAAGTCTTCAGAATCTGCAGCAGCATTCGAGAAACTGGATGGTGCACCGCCTGCTGATCTGAAGACGTCAACAAAAAGTGTGCTTTGAAGATGTTCAAGCGCGTTGTTCTGTGTCAGCCCTGAGATCAGAATGAATGCGAGGGCGTTGCACCCAACACTCCAAACCACGGCATGGACGAGGGGGTCCATATCTGTCAGCCCGAACAAAGCTTGAGGGCGGAGCACTTCAATCCCCCAAAGTCCATATTCAATGGCGTCAGCACTCAAGATAAAGTCGCCGCCAAAGCTCGGGAGAAATAGTGTGTATACCCAAAATACAAATCCGATAAGAAGGCCTGAAATTGCACCGGCCCGTGTGGCGCCGCGCCAAAATACGCCGCCTAATAAACTCGGTAAGAACTGGGCAACGCCAACAAAAGCGATCAAGCCAATCGCGGCCAGCGCATCTGATCCGCCGCTGACGTAGAAGTATAAAAACCCAAGAGCAAGAATAAGCCCGATACTGATGCGCCGCGATGTGAGTAATAAGCTTCGAACATCGCCGCTTACTTCTTTACTGGCAGGGATCAGACGGAGCGCGACCGGCATAACAATATGGTTCGAGACCATCGTAGAAACAGCAATGGCTGCCAGGATCACCATTGATGTTGCAGAAGAGAAACCACCTAAGAAGGCAAGCAGAACCAGTTCGTTCTGTTGCTTGGCGAGGGGCAGTGTCAGTACATACAAATCCGGGTTTGAGCCCGCAGGCATGACATCCAGGCCAACCAGGGCAATCGGCATGATAAATAATGTCATCCCAAAAAGATAAAGTGGGAATAACCATGATGCTGTGGCGAGGTGGCGTTCTTCAATGTTCTCGACAACGGTGACCTGGAATTGTCGCGGCAAGCAAATGATAGCGGTTGCCGAGAGGAACATCAGCGTAGCCCATCTTGGGCCAAAGATATCGCCGCTTCCGCGGATGGCTTCGATGGTTACATCGTCAAAGATGTCGCCTAAGCCGTCGGCCACGCTATAGGTCGCAAAAATACCCACAGCGAGGAGGGCACATAATTTTACGATGGCCTCCACAGCGATGGCAGCAACAACACCATGATGTCGTTCATTCGCATCAAGGTTCCGCGTACCAAAAAGGATTGTGAAAAGTGCCATGCCGGCAGCAATCCAGAACGCGGTGGTAATGCCGTCGGCTTCGCCTGCAATGACTTGATAGCTGCGGGTAACCGATTGCAGTTGAAGTGCGATATAGGGTGTAGTCGCAATAACAGCGATGACTGTAACGATAACAGCGAGGCTAGGGCTTTTGCCGTAACGAGATGAAATAAGATCGGCAATGGATGTTATTTTATGTGCGCGACCAATGCGAACGAGTTTCCTGAGCAGCCACCACCATCCGACAAACACAAGTGTTGGGCCGAGATAGATTGTGATGAACTCAAGACCGTTTCGTGCTGCTGAACCGACAGCCCCATAAAACGTCCAGGATGTGCAGTATACGGATATTGATAGGGTGTAAACGACGGGAGAATGGAGCCAGCCAATTGGTTTTTTTCTTGTCCGCCGATCAACAATAAACGCAATCGAAAACAAAAGGATAACGTAACCGATACATGCCGCTAGAAGGACGTTAACGGATAGCATTAAAGATTGTTCTCAGGATTACTGGGCTGAACATCTCTGTCGTTATCGCGCAATGGCCTCGAAAGTATTGCAGCGCTGACGATCAACACGGCCCATATGAGAAACACGTAAAGCACAGGGATTGGAATGCCGCCGAATTTACTATCGACCAAAGAAATGCCAATGATCGGCGGCATCAGCAGGACAGCGCCGACAATCAAAAGTATTATTGAACGATCAAGCGTCTTGCGACGTGGAGGTCGTAAGTTTTCAGGCTTAATCTTGTCCGACATTTGCAAGCTCTTTAACGGCGGCGATGAGGTCAGCATTTGCAAATGGCTTCGTCATAAAACGATCAGCCCCGCAACGGGCAGCCATTTCACGGTCTTCTCGCTGCCCTTTTGCCGTAAGCATAAGAATTGGTAGTTTTGCTGTCCGTGCATCATCACGCAGCTGTCGTAAAACCTCGTAGCCATCAAGTTCTGGCAGCATGACATCAAGGATGAGTGCATCTGGTGGGGCGCTGAGCGCATGGTTGAGCGCCTGGCGTCCGTTTATTTCAACCGACACTTCAAAGCCTGATTTTTCTAACAGGAACGTGAGCGACTCCACGATATGTGGTTCATCCTCTACTAAGAGAATACGCTTTGCCATATTCCGATGTCCTCCCCTGCGTGATCTCTTGTTGGATCCCGTCCAGGTAATTAAAACGCAAATGAATGATCGCTGCAAACCTACTGTCAGTTAATACGTCATGATTTTAGTCAGCAAGCAGGTCTTCAACACGGTGGACGCAGGTGCGGCGCGGGCAAAGACGGCAGCTTGGCCCGACTTCTTCTACAGGCGAAGAGTGATCGGGTGCGTATATTGTATGTGCTGCATCGGCTTCGCTCATCGCGATCATATCCGTCAGATAATGCCGCGGCTTACCAAAGCCAGTGGTCCCTGTGTTGCGTGCACGTGCAACAAAGATGAAGCGTGCGCCCCAGGGAAACAAAGCGCGTTGGCGGATAAAGGCTTCGGGTGATTGTTGCGCACGGTAAAGCACCCAAAGCGGGCAGGCACTTGAGTACTTAGGGATATTCAAGCCCTCCACACCAAGGGCTTCGACGGTTGTGCCGGCTGCGTTGGCGCGAAAGTAGCCGATTTTGGGGATGTTTTCGCCGGGCGGTAAAGCGTTGAGGCGGCGGCATACGGCGTCTACATCAGAAGAAAAGGCTTCGGCCAATGCCTCCACATCGTAACGAAGTTCAATCGCTTTTTTTGTAAATGAATTCATCGGCATCAAGATTGCGCCGGCGGCATAATCTGAAAGGGCCCGGCGTGCACGGTCCCGTGCACTGGCAGTCTCGATGGTAGGATGACTTTTTATGACGGCATCGATGACATCGCCCAGGCGTTCTTCTGATAATGCGCGGGCTTTCTCTCGGCGCGATACCGGGAGTGGGTCATTGGTTTTGAATTTCAATTCCCGCGTTGCCCGTTCTATGACTTCAAAATGATTGTCATACGCGTTGAGTAATGATTCGACTTCATCGGTTGGCGTAAGGATGTGCTCCGCATGTTCGGACTTATCGAGATATGCTGCCAAAGCTTCGCCGACATTCGATAGAACTCCGATCTCTTCATGAATAATGTTGTTGAACCGGTCTCGGCGTTCAGAGGATATGTCGGGATACTCGACCAGAATATCTGAAACTGAACGTATCACAGAGACACGTGTTAGCATTCTGTGCACTTCTTCGCCTAGGAATGGGTCGTTCGAGAGGCGATCAGATAAAGATTGAACAGCGTTCCGTGCGTCGCGTTCAGAACGGGCAAGTGTGGCAATCGCTTTTGCCCATCCAGGAAAGCGGCCGATAAGCTCACCGGTACGGCTTTCTTCAATGCCACTGCCCTCTAAAGGTCCGAGATGCGCGACTTCTGAAAGTGTCGAGAGTAACCGTCGTTCGGTAATGTCATCCAAGGAATTCAGAGACAATTCCAAGGCATCGGCAATTTTTTTTAGCAACGTTCCAGCGATGCGCCGCTTATTCCATTCAATCAAATTCAAGTAAGATGCAGAGATACCGATTTTCTTTGCCAGATCAGATTGTGTCGTCCCCATTTCCCGGCGTCTTTGCCGGATACGTGTGCCAAGAATGATCTCATTCATGATAGTGCCCCAGATGGAATTGTATAGAAATTGACAAATTAATAGAAATTTTATTCAATAAATTTACAAAAAAATCATTCAAAGTCAATTACTTATTGATTTCTTCACTAAAGTAGCTATTTGTGGAGTGTCAAAAAAACGCCTTTAGTAAATTAGGCGAAGAGCGCGCAAAGAGGCTATGCCCGCCGCGTCTATATGAAATCAATATTGGGAGACATCTTAAATGAGTAAGTTTAAAATCAATCGCCGTACGCTATTGAAGGGTTCAGCTGCCCTTGGTGTCGGCCTCGCTACACCAACTATTTTCTCAAGCAAAGCATGGGCTGCTGGTTATACGAACGAGCCAAAGGGCAGCACTGTAACTTTCGGTTTTAACGTTCCTCAAACCGGCGCGTATGCCGATGAAGGTGCTGACGAACTCCGCGCTTATGAGCTTGCTGTTGAGCATATCAACGGTGGTGGTGATGGTGGAATGTTGAACACATTCTCATCAAAGGAACTCAAAGGTAACGGCATTAACGGAAAGAAAGTTGTTTTCGTTACGGGTGATACACAGACCAAGTCAGACGCTGCACGTGCAAGTGCCAAGCGTATGATTGAAAAAGACGGCGCTATCATGATTACTGGTGGTTCTTCTTCTGGTGTTGCTATCGCTGTCCAAGGCTTGTGTCAGGATGCGGGCGTTATCTTCATGGCAGGATTGACGCACTCGAACGATACAACGGGTAAAGACAAACGTGCCAACGGTTTCCGTCACTTCTTCAACACTGAAATGACAGGTGCTGCACTTGGTCCCGTGCTTAAGAACGCATTTGGTGCTGATCGTACAGCATATCACCTCACGGCTGATTACACTTGGGGTTGGAGCCAGGAAGGTTCTATCAAGAAGTACACTGAGCAAATCGGTTGGAAAACTGCTGCAGCTGTTCGCACACCACTTGGTGCCGGTGACTTCTCTCAGTACATCACGCCTGTGCTTAACTCTGGTGCCGATGTTTTGGTTCTGAACCATTATGGTCGCGACATGGTCAACTCTTTGACCCAAGCGGTTCAGTTTGGTCTTCGTGACAAGCAAGTGAACGGCAAAGACTTTGCGATCGTCGTTCCACTTTATAGCCGTTTGATGGCTCAAGGTGCTGGCGAAAACGTTAAGGGCATCTTTGGTTCAACGAACTGGCACTGGTCACTTCAGGACGAAGGTTCAAAAGCGTTTGTG
Source organism: Rhodospirillaceae bacterium UBA4468 (assembly GCA_002389385.1). Lineage (GTDB taxonomy): Bacteria > Pseudomonadota > Alphaproteobacteria > Rhodospirillales > Casp-alpha2 > UBA4479. Next base: position 32,765 of record DGOK01000017.1, read on the forward strand.
AAGTCCTTCGGTCAGAAGTACGGCTTCCCACCAAGTCAGGCTGCGCACACAACATACTGTCAGGCACTGCTCTATGCAGATGCATGTCAGCGCGCTGGAACGTTTATGCCATCGGGCGTAGGCGCTGCTCTCGAAGGCTTCAAGTTTGATGGCCTTGGCAACGGTCCAACGGAATACCGTGCTGAAGATCATCAGTGCTTTAAAGACGTCCTCGTTGTGAAGGGTAAAGAAAACCCAACATCTAAGTATGACGTTCTTGAAGTTGTTGAAGTGACTCCACGTTCACAGGTTGAATATCCAGCAAGCTTGCTGGGTGGTGAACTTGGTCCTTACAACAACGGAAGTGCATAACTTTCCTGTTACGCTGCCGACCATCCCAGAATATTTTGGGATGGTCGGCTAGCTTCAGAGGCAAAATCAATGGATGCAATATTCTTACAAGTCTTGAACGGCTTGGATAAAGGTGGGGCGTATGCCCTCATCGCACTTGGCCTTACGCTTATTTTCGGCACCCTTGGTGTCGTTAATTTTGCTCACGGTGCGTTGTTTATGCTGGGTGCGTTTGTCGCCGTAGCATTTAAGTCAATTCTAAGCCTTGAACAGGTTACGATAGACCCAACCAGAATGACGGCCTGGGGCACTCCTATGGAGATCCGCCAGCCTTTTGTTGAAGTATGGTTTGGTGATCTTGGTGCAACTGTTCTCGAGTATTCAGTGCCATTTGCTATTCTGGCAGCTATTCCAACCATGCTCTTCATCGGTCTTGTGATGGAACGTGGATTAATTCAGTTTTTTTATAAGCGCCCGCATGCAGACCAGATTCTGGTAACATTCGGATTGGCAATTGTTGTTCAAGAAATCATCAAAAGTATCTTTGGCGCGAACCCAATTCCGCAGCCAGCTCCCGAGATTGCAAAAGGGATGATTGATTTTGGCGTCGCCCTCGGCTTTGACGCAGGTAATGTCGTCTATCCCGCTTGGCGTCTTATATACTTCCTATTCTCATTAAGCGTTATTGCCGTTGTGTTCGCGTTCTTGCAGTTCACCACCTTTGGCATGGTTGTTCGTGCTGGTATGGCGGACCGTGAAACGGTGGGGCTTCTTGGTATTGATATTGACCGGCGGTTCACAATTGTCTTCGGTATTGCGGCGCTTGTCGCCGGTCTTGCGGGCCTCATGTATACACCGATCCTGAGCCCTGATTATCATATGGGTATGGACTTCCTTGTCCTGAGCTTTGTCGTTGTTGTTGTCGGCGGTATGGGTTCGTTGAGCGGTGCTGTTTTGGCAGGTTTCCTGTTAGGTATTCTGCAAAGTTTTGCTTCGATGAATGAAGTCAAAGCGATTTTCCCAGGCATTGATCAAATCATCATTTACCTTATTGCTGTCGTTGTTCTGTTGGTACGCCCTCGCGGTCTGATGGGGCGCAAAGGCGTCATGGAGCATTAAGCTATGAAACTTCTCGCAATGAGCCGAAATGACATACTGCTGTTCGTAGGTTTCGTCATCTTTACTTTGGCAGGTCCGATTATCCTTGAACCTTTTGGTGCAGGCTATCCGGACTTACTCCAGAAATTCGCAATCTTTGGGATTTTTGCCCTTGGATTTAATATCCTCTTTGGTCTAACTGGCTATTTATCCTTTGGACATGCTGCATTCCTTGGGGCGGGGTCATACACAGCTGTTTGGACTTTCAAGCTGTTCAGCATGAACCCGATCCCTGCGATTATTTTATCGACGCTTATCGGTGGTATTTTTGCGGCAGCAATCGGATTTATCTCTTTGCGTCGAACTGGAATTTACTTCTCGATCTTAACATTGGCGTTTGCACAGATGAGCTACAATCTCGCCTACTCAGTGCTCACACCGATCACAAACGGGGAAACCGGGTTGCAACTAGCGCAATCTGATCCACGTGTGTTGGATGTCGCACTTGGTCGTGATTATGGTGCTGTGTTGCCGTCATCTGACTTTTTCGGACTTGAGATGACGGGGTATCCAGGGTTTTACTTCTGCGCAATCTTTTTGATCATCTGTTTCTTTATCAAGATACGTATCTTCCGGTCACCATTTGGCCTGATGTTACGCGCTGTAAAATCAAACCAGAACCGATTGAATTATACAGGTGTGAACTCGCGCCCTTATGATCTATCTGCCTTTATTATTTCTGGCATGTATGCCGGGTTGGCAGGCGGTCTCTTGGCCGTGACTGATCCACTTGCAGGTGCCGAGCGCATGCAATGGACGGCATCTGGTGAAGTCGTATTGATGACGATCCTTGGTGGTGCCGGAACGTTGATCGGCCCGGTTATTGGTGCAGGTGCGATTAAGTATTTTGAAAATATCTTCTCTGCGTTTAATGACACTATTTTGATGAATGCGTTCTCATTCTTGCCAGAAGTGCTGCAGAGCGCAGCTGTCTCTGTCACGTCATTGTTTGTTGGCGAGGGTTGGCATTTAACTCTAGGTGCTTTGTTTATGCTGATCGTCATCTTCTTGCCAGGTGGCTTGATGGAAGGCTTTAAGCGCATAAGTGCGATGATCAAAAAACGCATGAATGGCGGTTCCGACGGGTCAGCCAGTTCAAACCCAACAACTTCGGCTTAAAGGGTCATAAAATGAGTATTCTTTCAGTCGCAAACGTCAACAAACGCTTTGGTGGTTTGAAGGCGTTAGACGAGGTCAATCTCAACATCGAAGCCGGTACCGTTCATGCTATAATTGGCCCGAACGGTGCTGGTAAGTCGACATTGTTGAACTGTTTTGTTGGTCGCCTGAAGCCAGATACGGGCACTGTGACCTTCGATGGTAAGTCATTGCTTGGGATTAAACCTCACGAGATTAATCAGATGGGCGTTAGCCGCGTGTTTCAAACACCAGAAATTTTTGGTGATCTGACGCTGCGCGAAAATGTCCTTATTCCTGCCTTCGCAAAGCGTGATGGCGCATTTAAGATTAATGCATGGAATTCGGTTGGTGACGAAAAAGACCTGGAAACGAAAGCCATGGATATGCTGGCTGACCTCGGTATTGCAGAGAAAGCGTCTGATGTTGCAGGCCAATTATCACGGGGTGACAAGCGTCGTCTAGAGTTGGCGATGTGCCTGATCCAAGATCCGAAATTGTTACTGCTCGACGAGCCAACTGCCGGAATGGCGCGCGCTGATACTAATGACACAATTGACTTGATGAAGCGGATTGCAGAGCGTGGCGTAACAATGGTGGTCATTGAGCATGATATGCATGTTGTGTTCTCACTTGCTGACAAAATCAGTGTGCTCGCACAGGGCACTGTGATTGTTGAGGACCTTCCAGAGAACATCAAAGGTAACCTCAAGGTTCAAGAAGCTTACCTTGGAGGGGCACACTTATGAGTGACGAAACAGAAACTGCCGTACAGCCGACAAAACAAGCAAGCGGCAAACCCGCTTACTTCTCATGCTGGGATATTCACGCTTATTATGGCGAAAGTTATATTGTTCAAGGCGTAAGTTTTGATATTCATGAAAGCGAAATTGTTGCGCTTTTAGGCCGTAACGGTGCGGGCAAGACATCAACCTTACGCGCGATTGCACGTGTCGATAATCCGGCGCTGCATCGTGGAGAAATATGGCTAGATCACAAACCTCTGCATAATATGAAGTCTTACCAGGCTGCGCAGAACGGTATTGGGTTGGTCCCGGAAGATCGGCGGATTATTCAAGGTCTGACGGTTGAAGAGAACCTGAAGCTTGCACAAATAGCACCTCCGATTGGTTGGTCGCTTGATCGCATTTATGCGTTGTTTCCAAGGCTTGCTGAGCGACGTGAGCAAGAAGGCACGACACTGTCAGGTGGCGAGCAGCAAATGCTTGCGATTAGTCGGACGTTGGCGCGTGACGTTAAATTGTTGCTTCTAGATGAGCCTTATGAGGGCTTGGCGCCCGTTATTGTCCAAGAGATTGAAAAGACGCTGCAAGAAATTAAGTCACATGGCATGACAACGATTATTGTCGAGCAAAATGCTGTAGCGGCGTTAAACCTTGCCGACCGTGCGATTATCCTTGAAGGTGGAGAAGTCGTCTTTGATGGCTCAGCTAAGGAAGTTCTCGATAACAAAGAGATGCGTCACGAATATCTGGCGATCTAATCCCAAAGTGATTTGTGGAGGATGTTTTAGCGAAAGTCGTATAAGCGCCTACCACATACAATGGGTGCCGGGTTCTGCGTACTCCTCAATGTGACTTTAAAGTGTGCAATACGCTCACCCATGGCGCGTACCGCTGTGGGGCTGTCTGCAGGCTCGTGGGTAAACATGGCGCCAAAGTCTACGAATGACTCTTTAGGTATCGCTTAGCTGCACGACATAAGCTGTAGAGCCAATCAGAAAAGTTTCCATGAGTGCCGTTTGGCGCTTTTGAAGACATACCGTAGAGGTGAGATTCTCAATCGGCGTGACGACAAAAAACTGAATCTGAATTTCCCGGTTCTCCAAATCAAAAGTAACGCGGGTTTGTGGGTTGGGGTCGGATGGTTGGGCAAGTTTATGTGCCGCCTGAAGCGCTGCAGAACGCAGTCGTTTGAGCCCAAAGTCCAGCATAGTAACAGGCTCAATTTTTAAACGATCAAAAACATCTTCTGCAGCTATGGATTTTGGTGTCGCGACAAAAAAATAAACCAACAAATAAGAATACACGTATGATTGTAGTCCTTCAGGTGAAT
>DGOK01000114.1 GCA_002389385.1 Rhodospirillaceae bacterium UBA4468
GGTGTCAGGGATCGTGGTGTTACGGTTCTTCTGGTTGAGCATGACATGGCAGCGGTGATGAAAATATCCGATCGGCTTGTGGTTATTAATTTTGGCGAAAAGATCGCCGAGGGTACGCCGCAAGAGATTCAGGACGACCCACGAGTCATTGAGGCGTATCTGGGCAGTGAAGATGATGCGGTAGGGTTTTAATCATGGATAAATTACTGAATTTCGAAAATGTTGAGCTCTATTACGATCATGTCTATGCCTTAAAAGGGGTGTCGGTGCATTTGGATGTGGGTGAAACAGTTGCATTAATCGGGGCAAATGGTGCTGGCAAATCGTCAATCTTGCGGGCCATTACCGGTCTTGCCAAGCCAAAAACAGGCGTCATTACCTATAAGGGCGAGAGTTTGATCGGCGTCGATGCAGCGGCAATTGTCCAAAGAGGTATCGCCATGGTGCCTGAAGGCAGGCGGGTTTTCCCTTATATGTCAGTGAAAGATAATTTGCTGATGGGCGCCTTTACGCGAAATAACAAACAAGAGGTCAAAGCCACATTAGATAGCGTGCTGGCACGCTTTCCTCGTCTGCAAGAACGCTATGGTCAAATGGCAGGAACATTAAGTGGCGGCGAGCAGCAGATGATGGTGATTGGCCGGGCCCTGATGGCCAAACCGACATTGCTTTTGCTTGATGAACCCTCGCTTGGGATCGCGCCAAAACTGGTGCAGGAAATTGCGAGGTCGATCATATCAATTAATCGCGAGGAAAAGGTTTCAGTGCTTTTGGTTGAGCAAAATTCAAAGATGGCGCTAAGCATATCTAACCGTGCCTATGCAATGGCGACTGGGTCGGTTGTGCTAACCGGTAATTCAAAAGAGCTTCTTGACGATCCACGTATTAAAGCGGCCTATCTAGGCGGTGAGGTTTAACCATGACTTCAAAACCAAAAATTGTAGTTATAAATCCGAACACAACAGCCTCGATGACCGATAGAATTCGATTGGTGTCTGAATCTGTGATTAGTGATGACTTTTGCTTAACGGTTGTAAACCCATCATCAGGCCCGGCTAGTATCGAGGGTTATTATGATGAAGCGATGTCACTCGCAGGCCTTCTGGATCTTGTCAAACAGCATCATGATGCCGCTGGATTTGTGATTGCCTGTTTTGATGATACGGGATTGGACGCTGCCCGATGCCTTACCGCGTCACCTGTTGTTGGAATTGGCGAGGCGGCGTATCATATGGCGTCGATGATTTCGAATAAATTTGGTGTTGTGACAACATTGTCGCGATCGATTCCAGCACTTGAACATAATTTGGTGCGTTATGGGCTGGCGGCGCGATGTTCAGGCGTGCGTGCAAGTGACATTCCCGTTCTGGAAGTTGAGGCCAGCAATGGAACGGCTTTTGAGCGGATTAACGCAGAGGTTGAACAGGCAATAAAAACGGACAAAGCAGAGGCAATTGTACTGGGCTGTGCAGGCATGGCAGAGCTTGGTGCCACTTTGCATGATCTGCATAATATCCCTGTTCTTGATGGTATCAGCTGTGCGATAAAGCAGGTTGAAGCTATGATTTATTTAAATTTGAAAAACAGCAATATTGGTGGTTATGCAAAACCACGGCAAAAATAGGCTTCCTAACGAATTGGCTGCTTAAAGGTTTTAGTGAAATATGAAGCTACAACAACAAGACCCGTCCTGGGTTCCCGTTTTCGACAATCTTCGAGAAGCTATTATTTCTCATCGTCTGTTGCCGGGAACTAGATTAGCAGAAGATGAGTTGTGCAATATCTATGGACTTGGCCGTACTGTCATTCGCGCCGCTCTGTCAGCTTTGACACATGAAGGGCTATTGACGCATATACCGAATCGTGGTGTCCATGTCGCCAAGCCAACAAAGACTGAAGCTCGTGATGTGTTTGAAGCACGATCGCTGGTTGAGCCTTATATCGTAAAACTGGCATCAGGATTGGCCCAAAAAAATGATATTGCCGAGCTCAGAACACATCTGGCAGCAGAACATCGCGCTATAAATACGGGTAATGACAGTGAAGCGATTGCGCTTTCGGCGCGCTTTCACATTAATATCGCGCGTATCGCCAATCATTCGATTTTGACGGGTTTTGTTGAGGAGCTTATATCCCGTTCGTCGCTAATTGTGTCGCTATATTGGCGTCGTCATGACACGATGTGCGAACGTCATGCGCATGATGCGTTGGTGTCGGCGATTGAGAGCGGTGATGGGCAGCTGGCCCATGATTTAATGAAAAGTCATCTGGTGGATCTTTTGTCTGGCCTTGATCTTATCGAGCGACCTGACCAGATGATTCAGCCTTTGTCCGAAACCCTTGGGGTATAGCCCGGCGAGGTGTTCGTGATGAAAAATAGATCCTTGAACCAAAATTACCCAAGAGATTTATGTGGATATGGTGTAACGCGGCCCGAGGTTGTGTGGCCAGAAGGTGCGCGTATTGCAGTTCAATTTGTGTTGAATTACGAAGAAGGCGGTGAGAATTGTGTTCTTCACGGTGATTCGGCGTCTGAGGTATTTTTATCGGAAATCATTGGTGCGGCGGCATTTGACGGGGCGCGTCATATGTCGATGGAATCAATTTATAAATATGGGTCGCGGGCGGGGATCTGGCGTATTCTGGATCTGTTTCGTCAACGC
>DGOK01000033.1:0-37311 GCA_002389385.1 Rhodospirillaceae bacterium UBA4468
GACTGTGACGCTCTTAACGGCAGAAGGTCCCTATGCTGATTTGATTAATTATGGTCAGACAAAAATTGACGCGGATATCCTCAATGTCTCTATCACAGCAGGGTTTATTTATTCAGACAGTCCAAAATGTGGGATGTCAGTGATAGTCACCTCACGGGATAAGCCAAAACCTGCGCAGGAATTAGCCAAAGAAATTGCTACAATGGCGTGGAGCGACAGGGCGCGGTTCAAGAAGGATTTAATATCATTATCGTCAGCGACTGAGCTTGCTGCGTCAGTAGGTCGGGATGCTTCTTTGCTTCCGCATATCATGGCCGACGTGGCAGATAACCCAGGTGGCGGTGGAAGTGGTAACACGACGTTTGTTGCCAAAGCTTTCATTGACGCTGGTGTGGAAGGGGCATTTATTGGCCTTCTGATTGATGGGGCGGTTGCGGCCAAAGCTCATGAAGTAAGAGAAGGTGGTCGGTTTAGTGCGTCTTTTAATGAAAACCCAAGAACAGAGTTTGATGCCCCTCTGACGATTGATGTCGTTGTTGAGAAACTTACAAATGGCTCATTCGTTGGAAGACGTGGACTGATGAATGGTCGTGGTGTTGAACTTGGACCCTGTGCGTTGTTGTCGTGTGGAGGCGTCAAAATTGGCGTGGCGAGTAATCGCAAGCAATGTGCAGATCCTGTGATGATCGAACAATTTGGACTCAACATTGCGGACTTGCGAACGGTTGTTGTGAAGTCCCGTGGGCATTTCCGTGCCGGGTATGATGAGTTCTTTCCACCTGAACGCACCCTGGAGCTCGATTGTCCCGGGCTAACATCTCCTGTCTTAAGTAATTTTAAGTGGGGAGAATTGTGTCGTCCGGTGTATCCGCTGGACGAGGAGGCGACGTGGTCCGGTATTTAGGCCTGTTTTTATTCGCGGGTGCGGTACTTGGTTCATCTGTTGCAGATGCGGCAGATGACCAAAACACTTTGAAACCAGAGGCACTCATTCAACGAGGCTACGGTCAACACGATGCCTGCTTTGGTGACAAATACGAAAGCGATGAGGATTTAAAGACCGGCAACGAGCTCAGCGTGGAGCAGATACTCGAACTCTTAACGCAACCCGGTGCCTAGTCCTCAATCCATCCCTAACATTTCCTGGGTCTCAGCTGGCGTTGCAGGTGTGCGGCCAAATCCTTCAGCCATATGCGCCAAGCGTTTAACCAGCTCTGCGTTCGTTGGTGTACCGAGTTCAGGGTATGGGTAATCTCCCAAGCCTATTGCCACATGTCCTCCAGCCTCTAGAGCAACGGCGGCGGGTCCAAACAGATTTCCAACTTTGTTATTCACTGTCCATTCATAGCGAAAACCCTTTGGCAGGAATTCAAGATGTGCCATGAGCCCGCGAATATTCCCTGGATGGCCGCCGAAATACCCTGAATCAGATAGGGCAAATAGCAAATACGCTGGTTGTTCAATGTGACCCATGTCAAGAAATGCTTCGAACATGCGCGTAAAGGGTATCGTCCAGGAAACCATTGCTGGTTTAACGCCGGCTTCCTTCATGCGCTCGGCAAAGTACGCGCATGTTTTGGGTGTATTCACATAAGCTAACTCATCTGTTTTCATCTTCTTTGCATCACGGTCATATATATCGACGTTGGTGGAGCCGATATCGATCGGTGCAAAGTCTGGCTTTAAGTCGGGATCTTCTGCAGCCTTCAAGATGTGCTGAAGTCGGTCTCCATCAGATTTTTTTAATGTCACCTGACCCAGGGTTGGGTGAATCATAATATCTGATGCCGCACGAATTTTCCGGATTGTCTCAAAATAGACATCAGGGTCGTGGTTTGGTGAACCATCCGCATTGCGTGCGTGATAGTGACAGATTGATGCCCCTGCTTCGCGGCACTGCGCAGCTGCTTCTGCAATTTCATCCGGCGTAAAAGGTACGTTTGGATTTACATCACGAGGCATATATTCGTTTACACGCGCTTCGATGATCAGCTTTTTACCAAAGCCAGGAACTGTTGATTGAAAACTCATTTTAAGCACCTCCCATATACATGCCGCCATTCACATGTAGGCATTGTCCCGTCACATAAGCACCCTCAGGCTTGCATAGGTGCGTCACCATGCTTGCGACCTCAGCCATGGACCCTAAACGCTCGATAGGGCGCTCTATGCCACCCGTAGAGCGATTTCCGGCTGAGGCACCACGAACCGTCTCAATATGCCCCGGTGCGACACAGTTTGCCGTAATGTTGAATTCGCCGTGTTCAATGGCAATGGCTCTGGTCAAGCCGAGGAGACCCATTTTTGCAGCGGTAACATGGGCTCTGTTCGGTGTTAACAAATGCAAGGTTGATCCGCCGATAGTCACGACCCGGCCATATTTCTGCTCAATCATCATGGGAATGGCAGCTTTCAGGCAATAGAAGGGGGCATTTAGGTCGACATTCATAACCTCATGCCATTCCTCAATAGGAATATCGACAAACGGTTGCTGACGTCTGATTGCTGCATTGCAGACCAGAATATCAAGGCGCCCAAAGGTATTCTTGGCCGTTGTCATCAAATGGGCTGCTGCTTCAGGTTCGGTGACATCTGCCATGCATACAGTGCTTTGTCCGCCGATTGAACGAATTTCACGTGCAACAGATTGTGCAGCGGCTTTATCACTGCGCCCGTTTACAACGATGGCCGCACCTTCACGTGCGAGCTGCAAAGCGATCTCGCGTCCAATATTGCGTGCGGAACCAGTGATGACAGCAACTTGTCCTTTAAGGGGTGTTTCTGACATTAGCTACCTCCCAAGTACAAACCACCATTCACATGCATGATTTGCCCCGTTACATAGGCAGACTCTGGCAGACAAAGATGACGCACCATTGATGCAATCTCATCACTTGTCCCCATGCGATCGATTGGCGCATTAATCTTATGATCTGGTCTGACGCCTGCTGAGGCTGGGCGGACAGTATCGATAAATCCAGGAGAGACACAGTTAACGGTGACACCGTCAGCTGCAAATTCAACGGCAAGGCCGCGGGTAAATCCAGCCAACCCAGATTTGGAAACCAGGTTATGGACGCGTGTGCTTGTACCAACATGCCAGGAAATACCGCCAAGCGTAACAATGCGGCCCCATCCGGCTTCTTTCATACTTGGGAGGCATGCCTGCGCGCAGAAAAATGCACCATCCAAAGTAATATCCAGAACATTACGCCACTGTGCGTGGGTCATCTCAAGGAAAGGAACCTGTCCACGTGACGATGCATTCAGGACGAGTATATCCATACCGCCGAGTTCATCCTTAGCACGTGCAACCATAGCATTAACGGCATCCACATCTGTGACATTTGTCAAGCATGCAATGGCGTTTCCGCCTTTGGCTTTGATCTCGGAAACGACTGTGTCAGCAGCATCTTGATCGGAAACAGCATTTACAACAATCGAAGCACCTTCATCAGCAAGTTGATGGGCAATCGCGCGTCCGATATTACGTGCAGAACCTGTTACTAGGGCAACTTTGCCCGCTAGCTTTTGATCACTCATAATTCTCTCCCTTATTCGCCAGTGAAGTCCGGCTTTTGTTTGTTAACAAAGGCCATTACGCCTTTACGAAAATCTTTGCTCATCGCACATTTCACAAAACTTTGTGTCTCAGCAGTCAACTGGTCTGAGATGCTCGTCGTTGAGCTTTGAAGTAATAGACGCTTAGTTTCCCCATAGGCATATGTAGGTCCACTGGCTAAACGTGCGGCAAGTTTATCAACTTCGGCATCGAATGCGTCGGCTGGGACAACCTTGTTTATTAAACCAAGCTCGAGCGCTTTTTCAGGACCAAATCGATCTCCAAGCAATGCGATCTCCATCGCGTGCTTCATGCCAACGGTACGAGGGAGGTACCATGTGGAGCCGCCGTCTGGGCTTGTTCCGAGATGGCAATAGGCAAGGGTGAAAATCCCACCTTCTGCTGCGATCACAAGATCACAACCCAGCATGAGGCTAAACCCGGCCCCTGCAACGGCACCTTTAACAGCAGCAACGACGGGTACATTTAAGGCATTCATATTTTCAACAACGATATGGATGCGCCCAAGGATGGAGCTAAACCAGGCTTTGGTTTCTGCATCATCTTGAGCCTCGTCAAAGCGTTTCTTGAAACGCTTTACGTCACCACCGGCCATGAAATGGTCACCTGCGCCAGTCAGGACGACACAGCGCACGTCAGCATTTTGAAGAAGGGCGCCAGTGATATCTATCAAGGCGGTGACGACATCATCATTGATGGCGTTCAAGCTGTCGGGACGGTTGATTGTAATGGTTGCGACTGCGTCCATGATATCAAGACGCACAGTGTCGTTTGGTGATGCGATCATGGCACCGAATTCCTCTCCAATGTTTTAGCTGTGTTAGCACAGACTCTTAGTGCCAGTTTAACCGACAGTTGGAGAGGGAACTAGAGCGGAGTCGAAAATATCTGCTTATTTAATTAGCTGCCTGGCTGTTTCTGCCAATATTCAATATTCAGATTGCGGATCATATCGTCATGGCTAAATTCGAGGCATCGACGCAGACCGCCTACGGAATATGTACTTTTGCCGCTAACGCAGTCATCGAATGCTTCGCGTGCACCGCTGAAGCCAATATTATCAGTCGGTAGCGGAATTTCATCGCCGATAGATTTCTGCCACAGACCATCAAATGTGTTTGAAGCAACAGGGCCGTCACTTGGGAGTGCAGCATTCAATTTTGCGAGAAGCTGAGCAGAAGCTGCTTCAGGTTTATCATCCACATATCCTTGGCTATGTGTTCGAAGCGAGTCTGTCACGAACGCGATTTCATCATCAGTGAGGGGATTAGGATCGTTCGCTTGCGGTACTGGAATAAGGGACGCTTGTGGCCAAACAACCAATTTTGCTGTTGTTGCGCCTAAGGATTTAAGGCGGCCCAATTCCACACTTGCTGCAACCGCCATGAAGCCACGGTTTTCAACAAAGGTCATATGCTTGCCGGCGGGGACGAGTACTTCAGCGCCTTTCTCGTCCATCAAAACGAGCGTAAAATGCTCAGACTTTGCCGGGACGTATGCCGTTCCCATGCTTGGGGCAGGGCGTTCGCGCTGGAGGCAGTATGTCGAAAGTTGTGCCGCACAAATCCCATCACTACATGTGAGCTCAATACCGCTTTCAACTGGTAATGCTGCGAGTATCTGCGGTGCGGCTGTAGCGGGTGATGTGATTGGAAGTATTGAGATTGCAACGGTAGCGGCAATAATCAGATGACGTTTCATGGGTAATACCTTCTCCTGTAAGTGTGGAAAAGGCCTCCTGCGATCTAGATTTCTAGATCAGTAGCCAGGTTGGCTTTCCCAATAATCCGTGTTCAGTCGCATGATCGTACTGTCATGCTTGTATTCGAGGCAGCTTTTGATGCCACCCATGGAATGGTAGGACGTGCGCCCTTGGCACCAGTCATAAATCTCACGTGCTTTGCGGATACCTTCGGAATTCGCAGGATGTGACGGGCCAAGTCCTTGAATGACGTCATGCCAAAGCTGTTCAAGGGTCTCAGCATTCGCGGGAGCCTTTGGAATAATTGTTGCGGTCATGCGGTTGATCACGCCTGCAGCTTCGGCATCCGGGAGTGCATCAACGATCTCGTTCCCGTGATCACGAAGCGAACCCGTTGCGTACGCAATCTCTTGTTCAGAGATTGGGTTTGGATCGCCTTCTTTAGGCTCTGGGATCAGCGCAGCACCATCAGACACGATGATTTTTGCCGAAACACCGCCAAGCTTAGCCAAGGCTTTTTTGCTAATAACAACGTTTACGGCTGAATACCCTCGGCTGCTGCGGAATGTCATGTGATCAGAAGCTGGCAAAGATGTTTCTGTGCCATTCTTATCAATCACGACAAGTGCAAACTGGTCCTTAGCCGCAGGCAAATACGCCTGACCAGTCGTCGGGACATCACGTTCGCGTTGCAGGCAATAGCTACTTAGGGAAGTTGTACAGATACTGCTGCCACAGCTCATTTGTTGTGAGCCTAAGGACGCCATAACGGCAAGGACTTGAGGTGCAGCAGATACAGGACAGGCCGAAAGCCCAACGGCGATCGATGCAGCACCTAAAATGGTAACTAAATTTTTCATGTCTAATTTTCGCCTTAAATGTAGTAAAAATGCAAGAAGTTTGGTTAATTTTCCCAAAAACGTGAACAACACACCGCGCAGAGTTGACACTCATGATGGCACTCGCGACGATAGCTTCCTGATTTTTGGGAGAGAATACTCATGACGATAAGCAATGCTCGGATATTGGATGCAAAGGCCGTTCGGTCGCTCATAATGGCACGAGATGAACAAGAAGTTGCGGTGCTTGATGTCCGCCCTGGCGGCACTTTTGGTGATGCGCATTTGTTATGGGCAAATTCAGTCCCATTAACGTCATTGGAGATCGAAATCCTGGACCGTGTTCCAAGATTGGATACGCCGGTCATCTTGTGTGGTTTCGATGAAAACGACGATAACATTGTTTCGCGTGCTGCAGGTAAGATGGCTGTTATGGGGTATAAAGATATTTCCTACCTCGAAGGCGGTGTGAAAGCTTGGGAGAAAGCCGGGTTCGAGGTTTTCTCCGGCGTTAACGTGCCGTCCAAGGCATTTGGCGAATTTGTTGAGCATACCTATGACACGCCGCGTATCCCAGCTCTGGACGTTCAGAAAATGATAGATGATGGCGAAGACATGGTCGTCTTGGATTCTCGTCCAATGTCTGAATTCCGCAGTATGAATATTCCTATGGGGGTCGATGTGCCGGGTGCCGAACTGGCATTGCGTGTCCACGATATTGCCCCAAATCCAGAAACGATAGTTGTGGTCAATTGTGCAGGTCGAACGCGTTCAATCATTGGCTGCCAATCGCTCAAGAATGCAGGTATTCCAAACAAGGTCGTCGCGCTTGAGAATGGCACAATGGGCTGGCACTTGGCTGGGCTTGATCTGGAATATGGAAACGAGCGGCGCTATGGCGAATTGAGCGTAGAAGGCCTAAAGCGTGCCAAGGCCTGTGCTGCGCATGTGCGTGAACGGTTTGGCGTTCAGACGATTGATAAAGCAACCTTGGCAACATGGTGCGTGGAAAAAAATCGAACGACATACATTCTTGATGTGCGCGATCCGGAAGAATTTAACGAAGCACATATTCCGAATTCCAGGCCTGCGCCGGGTGGACAGTTGGTACAGGCAACAGATCGGTACGTTGGTACGCTGGGTGCGCGCATCGTCTGTGTAGATGATAATGGTGTCCGGGCGATGATGACGGCATCTTGGTTGGTCCAACTTGGCTGGGAAGCTGTTGTATTAGTGCCAGGTGCTATTGAAATGTCGGAAACAGGTGCTCATAAACCACCTATGCTCGCGTTGCCGTCTGTGCCTGAAATCGATGCCACAGCGCTCGCGGCACGAATGATTCAGACACACGTTATTGATCTTGGTGATAGCTTAAGCCACCGAACGAGCCACATCCCTGGAAGCCGTTTTGCTATTCGCGCGCATCTTCCAGAAAACCTTGGTGAATTATCAGATGATCGGCCGATTGTACTGACATCTAGTGACGAAAATATTGCGACTTATGCTGCCGCGGATCTTATCGCTGCAGGATTCGATCGCGATGTTATGGTTCTTAAAGGCGGTTCCAAGGCATGGAAAGAGGCTGGATTACCCATGACAGACGGATTCGAAAATAACCTTGATGAAAGTGTCGATGTTTGGTACCGGCCTTATGATATGGATGATGCTCAGGAAGGTGCAATGAAGCAATATCTGAGTTGGGAAGTAAATTTGGTCGCGCAAATAGAGCGGGACGGCACCACGAATTTCAAGATATTCGATTGATTAGACAGCAACGACAAATATGGAAAATAAAATGAAGATTATGGTATTGCCTGGCGACGGTATTGGTCCAGAAATTATGGATGCAACACTCAAAGTCGTAAATGCGTTGGATGCGAAATACGGCATTGGTTTCGACTTACAAACCCGTGAGATTGGTCTGCCGGCAATTGCGAGCAAGGGCTCGTCTCTTCCTGATGATGTCATTGCAGAATGTGAAACTGCCGCTGGTACTATTTTGGGCCCGGTCGATACGTATGCATATCCACCTACATCAGAAGGCGGCATTAACCCATCGGGTACAATGCGGAAGCGCCTTGATTTATATGCCAACATTCGTCCAAGTAAAACCTATGAAGGTGTCCCGGCGATGGCTGCCAGCATGGATATGGTCGTTGTGCGCGAAAACACTGAAGGGTTCTACGCGGACCGAAATATGTTCATGGGTTCAGGGGAGTTCATGCCGACTGAAGACTTGGCATTGTCCGTTCGTAAAATTACGCGAGAAGGCAGCCGACGGATTGCCCGCCAGGCTTTTCAACTGGCCGCGCGTCGCCGTAAAAAAGTCACTGTGGTGCATAAGGCGAACGTTTTAAAAATATCGGATGGTTTGTTCTTGCACGAAGTGATGGAAGAAGCGAAGGCCTATCCAGATATTGAAGTCGAAGAACTGATCATCGACGCGGCGACTGCTCACTTGATCCGTCGCCCAGCTGACTTCGATGTTCTGGTGACGACGAATATGTATGGCGATATCTTATCTGATGAAGCGGCCGAATTGTCTGGTGGACTTGGGCTAGGTGGATCAATTAATGCCGGTGACAACGTCGCCATTGCGCAAGCTGCGCACGGGTCTGCGCCGGATATTGCAGGGCAGGGAAAAGCCAAT
Source organism: Rhodospirillaceae bacterium UBA4468 (assembly GCA_002389385.1). Classification (GTDB taxonomy): domain Bacteria; phylum Pseudomonadota; class Alphaproteobacteria; order Rhodospirillales; family Casp-alpha2; genus UBA4479. Next base: position 8,775 of record DGOK01000033.1, read on the forward strand.
CCGTCGGCACTTATGGTGTCTGTTGCAATGTTGATGGATTGGATGGGCAGCAAGAACAGCAGCAACAATCTTATAGATGCGGCTGCGGCGTTCCATGTGGCTGTCGCGGACGCTTTGGCTGACGAAGCTATGCGGACACCTGATTTGGGAGGTAAAGGCTCAACATCAAAGTTCGGGGATGCTGTTGCTGCGAAAGTTGCTAATTAATAGAGATTGCAGATTACTTTTGTTTCAGGGCTGCAAGGACATCGTGAAAACTCTCAGGGAAATTATCTCCAAATTTGTCCTTAAGGCCCTGATCTGCAGCCCAGCGTATACGCTTTGCTGCAGCACTTGCCATAAAAGGATCAATATCCAATTCACGTAAAGTGTTTGCGACCTGGTCCATTTCATCGGCACGTCGTGCGCCATGGATAGCTGTTCTTCCAATAAGGTCATCGGCTAATTTTGCCCAATCGATACCGGGATACCCGTCGCCGACTGAGGCAAGAACTTGATCCGCTGCGCCATATTTATCGGCGCCAAGAACGCACTCTTGAATCAAGGCTTCAAGGCCTTTGACCATGATCGATCTGAACATTTTCGTCGCAGCTGCACGGCCATATTCTGGACCCAAGTCGGTCAAGTTCATCCCATAGGGTGCGAGCATCTTGGCAACGTCTGATGCCGCTGGACTGCCAATCAATATCGGGACTTTATGCCCATACTTTGGCAATTCCCCCCATGATGGCAGCTTCAACAAATCGGCCGCCTGCATCATTTATCTTCGTGGCGATGTCGCCTTTAGTGCCTGGTGAAACAGAGTTGACGTCCATAACAATTTGAGATGCGCGCACGTGTTTTGAAATTTCTTCTGCGACAGTCAAAGCAGAACCTGCTGTGACGGCAGAGATAACGAGATCACAATCTTTGATTGTTGTGGCAACATCATCAAAAAAGGTAACGCCCTCAACATGCCTGGATGTATGTGAAAACGCATTGATATCTGTTAGGCCATTCTCGATGAGACTGATGGCAAAGTGTGATGCTGCTTCACCAAACCCGATGAAGGCTAGCTTTGGTTTACTCATTCGGCAGCTTCTCTGATCATGGGGTAAAGGTTTGTAATGTTCGGAAGATTTTCCAGGGACCAAATACTTCTCTCAAGTGCTTCAGTGCGCTCAGAACCAATCACATCTATTGCCAGTTCGCAGTACTTTTCAGAAAGCTCGCTATCAGATAAAGGCGAGTCTGGATCACCTTTTCTTGTTGGCGAATAGAAATCGAGCTCCCGCCCATCCGTAAGGGTTACGCGAACATTGGCGGATCGCCTTTTTGGGAAAGCCGCATCACATGCATCGTCTTTGGATACGAAGACGCGTTTTGCGAGGCTATGGATTGCCGGGTCTGCACGTCGTTCGTCCGTGAAGGCTTTGGTGCGGCAACTGCCATCAAGCAATGTAACAGCCACACAATAGGGCAGGCTGAATTTTGCCTCGAAGGCTGTAGAGACTTCCTGTGCGCCAACGATCTCGACAGCAGGGCCATATGTGCCAGCATCGATTCGGGCAACTTCCGTTGCATTAAAACCATGCTCGTTCTGAAGATGAAGCGCCCCATCGATGGCTGCGTGTGCATGACCGCACGCAGCATGATTTTTTACGGTTATTCGTTGGATTGTGTAGTCATCACCTAAAGTTTTGGCGGCGTTACTCCAATCTGGACCGCCGCACATGGCCTGACCAAACCCGCGTTCGCCTTCAAGCATATCTGGGATGCCTGTGACACCTGCACTTGCTGTCAGGGAACACATAAGACCGGTATCAGCAGCATGCCCACCATGCATGGGTTTAGCCATGGCATCGCCTCGGAATGCTTGTTGCAGACCTGCTGCCAACGTTCCCGCATTCGCGAGAGCGTGCAAACATTGCTCTTCATTGAGGCCAAGAATGGTGGCTGCTGCCGCGGCGGCGCCAAATGTTCCGACGGTTCCTGTGGTATGCCAGAAAGCATAGTGTGCCGGATTAACAGTTTCGGCGATACGGTTAGAAACTTCGTAACCAGAAATTACGCCACGTAAAAATGTCTCCCCGGAAACGCCTCTCGCTTCTGCAATCGCCAGTGCTGCAGAAATAACAGGGACACCTGGATGATAAATACCATCACGGTAAATATCATCAAACTCGATGGTGTGACTCGCAGCACCGTTTATCAGTGAGGCAGTGCGAGGGTCTGTCGTTTCACCGCCCGGATACAGACGCGCCGAACCACGCCCCAGCATATCCGAGAATGCGACTTTCATAAGCGATGCAGGTGCTATCGCGCCACCGGGTAAGGTCGCGCCCATATAATCAAGGACGCAACGTTTCGCAGCATGCATAGCTGTATCAGGAATATCGATACGTGCAGCAGATGCTGTGAACCGCGCAAACGAAGCGAGTACGGGGTCTGACATTGTTACTTCCCTTTAAATTCAGCTTTACGTTTTTCCATGAATGCACGGCGGCCTTCGACGTAATCTTCGCTTTTAAAGCAATCATCAACAATGGAAGCGCAGAGATCATGATTACGATCTGAATCGTCTTTTAGACATTCGTTGACGACAATTTTTACGGCTTTGATTGTCAATGGTGCGTTACCTGCAATCGTAGACGCATAGTCTTCGACATACGCTTCGAATTCTGCACGTGGCAAAACGCGGTTTGCATAGTTCATACGTTCAACTTCATCAGCTGTGAATTTCCGAGCTGTGTAGAAAAGCTCCATTGCGTAACTTGGTCCGATGAGGTCAACAAGTGGCTTCAAACCATCAACGCGGTATCCCAGGCCCAACTTTGCGGCAGGGATGGCAAAAATTGAATCATCGGTACAGATCCGCATATCGCAACATGTGGCAATACCAAAACCGCCACCGACGCAAAAACCATCGATCTTTGCAATTGTTGGTTTTTCGATTGTACGGAGCTGATCTGATGACCACTCCACCGCTTCGTTATAAATACGAACGCTATCTTCTGATGAACGGTTTTTCTCAAACTCGGAGATATCGGCACCGGCGCAGAACGATTTTCCACCTTCGCCAGAAAGAATAACAACACGAATGGAATCATCATTAGCAAAGTCTTCAATTGCTTTGCCTAAGTCTTGCCACATGCCAAGCGTCATCGCATTGCGGCGGCTTTGATTGTCCATTTTTATACGCCCAATAGCGCCATCTTTCTCGACAATTATACGTTTGATTGGCGTGTCTGTTCCAGCGTCTGGCATTTTAATCTCCTCAGGTGAGTTTATTTTAATTGGTAGGTTAATCTATTTTCGCTCGCATATCAGGATCGGGCAAGACCTGCATTTGATTAACATATAGTTTGTGTCCATTGCATCTGTGGATGATAATCATATTCCACCAAATGCTACCTCAGGATACCTCTTATATGATTGCGGCGTTCGAACGATTTACAGGATTGGGTCTTCGTGAGCAGGCACCGGCATGGATTGTCGCTGCTGGCCATGGAGCAACGCATTGGATAGCAGCGACATTCTACCTTTTGTTACCGTATCTAACGGAGGATGTAGGTCTCAGCTACACAGAAGCTGGCATTCTTGTGTCGACATTGCATATCAGTTCCTTCATCGCAAATTTTGGCAGCGGTATGGTTGTAGACGTGTTGGGACGGCGTGTTCTTGTTCAAGCTGTTGCACTCTTTTTTGGTGCGTTCGCCTTGATGCTATTTGGTATCTCTGCTGGCTTGATTGTTTTGATTTTATTAGTTGGTGTCATCGGCGCGACAAATAACCTTTGGCATCCTGCGGCAATTTCCTTTCTGTCCGGCCTTTATACGAAGAACCGAGGTTATGCGCTTTCGATCCATACGCTTGGCGCATCATTAGGGGATAGTCTGGCACCGCTCTGTGTCGGTGGATTGCTCACCGTGATGGCCTGGCAGGAGACAGCGGTATGGGGAAGCATTCCTGTCCTTGTTATTGCGACACTTATTTTGATTTCGCTCGCACGGATGGACAAGGGATCTGACGGGCAAGTGGCGCGGCGAATTTCCTCCGGTGAGTATTTTCGAGGCCTAGGCAAAATGTTTACAAACAAGGCTGCGATGGGCTTATGTTTAATGGCTGGATTTCGCTCCATGACACAAAATGGATTGTTGATGTTTATTCCAATCTATCTTGCAAACGTGCTGAAGGTTGGTCCTTTCATGACGGGCGTGGGGATGTTCGCAATGCAGGTCGGCGGGCTTTTTGCAGGCCCAATAGCAGGTGCATGGTCTGATAAGATTGGACGTCGTCCCATTGTCTTGGGCGCAGCGACAGGGACAACAATTGTCGTTGCTTTCTTGGCGGTTGCACAAAGTGAATACTTATTTATTGCAGGCGTATCGATGCTTGGGTTTGTGCTGTTTGCGATCCGGCCGGTCATCCATAGCTGGATGATGGATCTGACTCCCTCAAACATGCATGGCAGTGCTACGAGCGCACTGTTCGGTGTGCAGTCCGGACTTTCATTCATTGTGCCTATCGCAGGCGGTTGGGTTGCCGATGCGTATGGTGTGGGTGCGGTCTTTTATATGCTCGCGGGTACGATGTTAATTGCAAATGTATTGGTCACGATGTTGCCTGAATCTGAGCGCCTCGAGGAATAGTTTAGCGTTCAGCTATGCCTTCTTTGAGCATTCGCCATAGCAACATCTCGACACGATCTTGACCAAAGAACGTCTCGCCACGGAATGTCATCAGTGGCACACCCCAGTGATCAGCTTCTTCCTGAGCAGTCTGATTTTCCTCGATGACGGCCTCAAGTCGATCTGGATCTGCATTTACATCAGCGATAAGTGCGTGGCCATTTAAACCAGCAGCATTCATGGCATCGATCAAATGTGTTCCTTGATCCCAGCCATCAACAGACCCATCCCAAATTAGTCGTGCAACGTGATCTAAAAATGGCAAGCCTTCGCCGCGTATCTGCGCAGCCGCACCAAGCAGCGTAAGTTGGCGGATATATGGTTGATCGGATGCAATCGCATTCGTTTCCATATCCTGAACAATAGGGTCCGGAATAGGGCGCCGATAGGGGATGCCATGAAACTCGGCCACGCGCTCACTATCTTGAAGGTGATAGCGACGGTATTTTGGATTTACGTTCTTAAAGAAATCCGGTGTTCGAACCGCCAATGGAAATACAGGACGAACGTTCACTGTAACATCGAAATTTCGCTTAATCTCAATGATACGATCAAGGGCCAGATAACAGAACGGGCTCCGAAAGGACCAAAACAGATCAAACGAAAAATCATCGTCTTTCATTGAAGGCCCATCATCTCACGCATCCGTGTATTCAATGAATGGCCTACAGATGCAAAATCATTGAGGATTGTGAAATGGTTGAGATCAGGGACAGTTATTTCTTCGCATGATAGGCCCGCTTTACCCCAAGGACCTGTTAGCAAGGAACAGTGTCGATTGAACTCAGGTGTTTCCGCGCCGCCTACGGCAAATACGATGGGCGCATTGACTTTAGGGGTTAGGTGCAGAGGGCTGAAATCAGCCACCGTTTGTTCAGTGAAGCCCAAAGTAGGGTTCATGTAATTAAGACGAATGGGTTCGAGGTCATACAGTCCAGAAATTGCAAAGCCGCCCTTAATTGATGCGGATGGGACATCCCATTCAGACCAATCTGTTGCAAACATCATGGCGGTGATGTGGCCGCCTGCAGAGTGTCCAGCAACAAATAATTTATCTGGATCGCCGCCATAAGTGGCTGCATTTTTATGTGCCCATGCGACGGATGCTCGGCATTGTCGGATAAGCTCCGCCATATCAACATCAGGAATAAGCGCATAATTGACGACGATAACCATGGCACCTGCAGGCGCAAACCCCTCAGGTAAAAACTGAAAATCATCTTTGTGACGGGAAAACCAATATCCACCATGAAAATAGATCATAACGGGGGCATTCGTGTCGCCATTTGATGCAGGATAGACATCGATGAGTTCGGCAGGCGTGTCGCCGAATGGCAGGTCAAAAGTATGCGGTGCAGATGCGATAAATTTTTCACCACGTTTTGCATATTCTGCCATAATATCGACGCTTGTCGGCACGCGTTCACGATTATTGTACTGCCAGTCGAGTTCTTCTTGGGTGAACTCTCCATAAATCTTTTGAGTATCAGACATGTTTTATTAGTCCTTCACTTAATTGTTCATCAAGACATTGGCAGCATGACGTTTTGCTGGAATGCGAGGCGCGCAGCAAACGTTTCATACCATGCTTTTAAATGTGGCAAATCGGGGCGAGAAATATCTAGATTGTGCCAGCGATAAGCAGCGCAAGCTAAAGGAATATCGCCCATTGTAGGCGCGGTGCCTGTCATAAACTTGTTATTTGCCAGGTGTCCGTCAACAATAGTCCATGCCTTGCCGGCTTCTGTTACGGCTTTATCTAAGGAAGCAAGATCTCTGTCTTCTGGCGCTGTTCGGATCAGCGTGTAATACATGGACGTCATAGAAGGATGTAGCGTCGAAACATAGAAATCCATCCATTGGTTCGCATGGTAGCGGTCTTCTATCTTTTCAGGCCACCAAGGTGACGAGCCGTAAACTTCAGCGATATAACGAACAATAGTGTGTGATTCCCAAAGTATCAACTCACCGTCTTCAAGAGTTGGTATCTTGCCAGTTGGGTTTTTTGCAAAATACTCAGGCTTATCGTTCCCGCCAAATGGTCCGCCAATATTGACCCGGTCAATATCTAGGCCGACTTCAGCGCCAAGCCACATAACTTTTTGTACATTAATTGAATTTGCTCGACCGAGAACGCGAACCATTATTTAACTCCCCTTAGATTGTGAAACGGCAGCAACATAACACTCTAATTTCACGAAGGCGAGACGTGTTGATTGCTGTCCTGAACAACGCAAAAGTGCAGCCGATGTTGATGCTCGGTCTGATGTTTACTCAGCGGGTGTGATTATGTACCAGATGTTGACGGTAAAGCTACCGGGTAAGGTTCGGGCGCCTTTGCGAGGAGGGCGGGTAGGGCTGCCAGATTATCTTGCACGCTTGATTGAAGATTGCCTGAAAAAGCGACGTAAGGATCGGCCAGATAATGCAGATGTTGTTCTTGCACGACTGGATGAAGTAATTTCTGTCATTTCGGAGTTGTCAGACAAAAGTAAAGTGCTATCACGCGGCGTTACGGCACGCGCCATACAAGCTAAAATAATCTAATTTAAATAATAAAACACTATTTAAATGTGTTATTATTTAGTTTCACATAAAAATTTGACATTTAAAATAAATAACCCCATTAATTGTAATGAATAGAGGCTGAGGCCATTTTTCATTGGAGTTTGAGATATGACATTACAAGTTGCGACAGCAAACAGACTTAGCGATGGGATCGTTGTCTTCCTTGGATATGATGGTGAGTGGTCACGACATGTCGACGATGCACGTATCGCTGAACGGGATGATGATATTGCGGAATTACTCAGCGAAGCTGAGGCGGCGCCTTTGGTTGTCGGTCCTTACTTAATTAAAGTTGAAGTATGCTCACCAGAAGGGCTGGGGCGTTCTGTGCGCCCTGAAACTTACAAAGAACGTATTCGTGCTTATGGGCCGTCGATACATCCAGCGTTCGCAAAGAAAATGGTGCCTGAGCATTTTGACCCAAGCACTGATGTCTCTGCTGTATTTATGAACGGGATCTAACTCGATGTACGTATATGACAAATTCGATAATTCATTGGTCAGTGACCGGGTCGAGCAATTCCGTGAGCAGGTAGGGCGTCGGCTTTCCGGTGAATTGACTGAAGATGAATTCAAGCCAATCCGCCTGATGAATGGTCTGTATTTGCAACTACACGCTTATATGCTGCGCGTTGCTATTCCTTATGGCCTGTTATCGTCCCCGCAAATGCGGAAATTGGCTGAAGTCGCACGTACGTATGATCGTGGTTATGCTCACTTTACGACGCGTCAGAATATTCAGTTTAACTGGCCGCGCCTCGAAGACACCCCTGATATTCTGGAAGAGCTTTCGTCCGTTGAGATGCATGCCATCCAGACGTCTGGAAATTGCATTAGAAACATTACGGCAGATCAGTTTGCTGGCGTTGATGCGGAAGAGTTGGACGATAGCCGTGTCTGGGCGGAACTCATTCGCCAATGGTCATCGCTGCATCCAGAATTTACGTTCTTACCACGCAAATTTAAAATCGCTGTTACGGGATCTCCACATGACCGAACGGCTGTGAAGTTTCACGATATTGGGCTTATCCTTAAGCATGACGAAGATGGAAATCTTGGGTTTGAGGTTCTCGTGGGTGGAGGTCTTGGCCGAACCCCAATGATTGGTCGTACCGTCCGTGAGTTCCTGCCGCAGCAATATTTGCTGTCATACCTTGAAGCGATTCTTCGTGTGTATAATCAGCTAGGCCGGCGCGATAATAAATATAAGGCACGGATTAAAATACTCGTCCATGAAACGGGTATTGATGCGTTACGTGAAATGGTTGAGGAAGAGTGGTCGCATGTAAAAGAGGAGGGCGTTGATCTTCCATTTGCAGAAGTTGACCGTGTGCGAAGTCACTTCACGGACCCGACCTATGATGTGTTGCCAGATCATGATCATTCATTTGCTGTAAAACAGTTTGAGGACCCGATGTTTGGGCGTTGGGTTCGGGCGAATTTGGCACCACATAAAATGCCGGGTTATGTCATTGCCAACGTGTCATTGAAGCCTATTGGCGGCGCACCTGGGGATGTAACGGCAGCTCAAATGGAAGCTGTTGCTGACTTGGCTGATAAATATTCATTAGGCGAAATCCGCGTCGCACATGAGCAAAATCTTGTATTGGCTGATGTCAAAATGTCAGACGCTTATTCGCTTTGGAAGAAACTGGATGAAGTCCAACTTGGCACGCCAAATCTTGGTCTGATTAGTGATATCATTGCGTGCCCTGGCTTGGATTATTGTGCGCTCGCCAATGCTCGTTCTATTCCTGTGGCCCAACGGCTTCAGCGACGCTTCGCAGATTTTTCCCGTCAATTTGATATTGGCGAACTGACACTTAATATTTCTGGCTGCATCAATGCCTGTGGGCACCATCATGCGGGTCATATTGGTATTCTCGGTGTTGATCGCCGTGGTGAAGAATATTACCAACTAACACTTGGCGGAAGTGCTGATGAGAATGCATCAATTGGCAAAATCGTTGGTCCTGCATTCTCTAATGCTGAGATTGTCGATGCTGTTGAAACGGTCATTGATACCTACTTATCTATTCGCGCTAATGGTGAAGCGTTCATCGATACATATAGGCGTACTGGCGAAGAGCCATTCAAGATTGCACTGTTTGGGGAGAAGCAAAATGTCGCTGCTTAAAGCTGGAAAAATCATCACTGATACCTGGACGCGTATTGAAGACGATCAAGAATTTGCTGAGGCTGGCGCTGTTATCGTGTCGCTTGAGTGTTGGCTCAACGAAAGTGAAAGCTTACGCAAACGGAACGAGCCAATTGGCGTGTCACTTCGGAATGACCAATCGCCGTCACAAATTATTGATGATCTTGAAGCCATTAGCCTGATTCAACTTGATTTCCCAGCTTATACGGACGGGCGCGCTTATTCAGCGGCCAGATTATTAAGGCAACGTTATGGCTTCAAAGGTGAAATTCGTGCAGCTGGTAACGTACTTCGGGATCAGTACCCGCTAATGCTCCGTTGCGGGTTTGATGCATTTATTGTGAACGAAGGAATTGATCTGGCAGGATGGCAAACTTCGGTAGAAGCTATGGATACGCCGTACCAACCTGCAGCCGATAATGACACACGGCCGGTTTGGGCCAAGCGGCATGGAATAGCCCAAGCATCCTGACGTTATTGTCTCCATCGATATAACGTTATAGGGTTTCGCCGTCAGACATATCGTCTGGCGGAGCTTTCGCCTTTCCAAGTAAGAGTTTATCCATGGTTGATATTGTCATCAGTGAGTACATTGATCCCGCTGCGTTGAAGCGCCTCGATACCGAATTCGATATTCATTACGATCAAGATTTATGGCGACATCCTGACCAATTGGCAGCGTTGATGCATGGTGTTCCTGCTTTAATAGTAAGGTTCCAAGCTCAAGTAAGGGGGATCGTGCTGGATAATGCTGATGCAATCAAATGCATCGGGCGGCTGGGTGTTGGTCTTGATAATATTGATATGGATACGTGCGCTGCACGTAATATTGAGGTTTTTCCAGCGACTGGTGCAAATTCCGATTCCGTTGCTGAGCTCGCAATGGGCGGACTGTACGTGATGTTTCGGAATGCTTATCACGTTACCGACGACGTGATTGCTGGTAATTGGCCCAGACCAAAAATGATGGGCCGCGAAGTAATGGGTAAGGCGCTGGCACTTGTTGGTTTTGGTGCTATCAGCAAGGCTCTGGCATGGCGCGCAAAAGGTGTTGGTATGAAAGTTAGTGCCTGGGACCCATGCGTCGATTCCAGCTCGTCGGTTTGGGCTGAGACAGGTGTCACGCGCTATGAAAATTTATTGGATATGGTCAAAGAGGCAGATGCGATCTCGATCCATGTTCCTTTAGTTGATGAGACGCGCGATTTATTCGATTTGAAAATGATTAAGCAGATGAAATCGGATGCTGTGCTTTTGAATCTTGCTCGCGGTGGAATTGTGAATGAAGCAGATATCGCGAATGCGCTTAAAGACGAAATAATTGCGGGTGCGTTTATCGATGCATTCGAAGTAGAACCACTTGGTGCTGATAGCGTATTCAAAGGCGTACCAAACCTTTTCCTTACACCACACGCAGGTGCACGCACATTTGAAGCGGATGATCGGGTTTGTACAATGATCGCTGATGCTGTTGCGAATTGTTTGAAGGCCAGCGCTTAACGGGATTGCTCGTCTCGCAGGTTCACCAATAGCTCATCGCACCCTCAAATAATTGATGAAGGTCGCTTCGTTCAATTGGACATGGGGCGAGATTCATCAAACGCTTCTGTGGGAAAGCGCCATCCGTTAACTTATCTAGGTCTGACGCGTTATATCCAACACCCTCCAGGCCGTTTGGAATGCCTGTCGATTTCATCATGCCAATAAGCTGTTCTGCGATAGCATCCCCGGCTTCGGATGGGCCCGCTTCATGGGTGCCGCCCAAACATTTATAAGCGGTTAAATGACGTTCAGGCGCGTGAGGCCCTGTCAGCCGAAATACTGATGGTGCATTTAAAATGACGGACATACCATGCGGCACAATCGGTGTGTCTTGAGGATACCCTTCAGGTCGGAAGTCTTTTACCAAACCGGATACGGCGTAAGACATGCCATGCGGCAGATGGCAGCCAGCTTGTCCAAAGGCGATCCCGGCTAATGACGATGCCCACATCAGTTTTTCACGAGCTTCGTAATTGTCGGCATCAGTGACAGCTGGGACAATATATTTGCCAACGATGTCGAGTGCTTCTTTCGCAATCATGTCACTGAATGGATTGCCGCCCTGAGCATAAGGCCGCCCTTTAGCTGTATCAGGTTTTGCAAACTGGCTGAAGGGACGCGCCGTGAGGCTTTCAAGGGCATGTGACAAGACGTCGAAGGCTGTGGCTGCAATGATATTCTTTGGCAACGTGTGGGTGACGAGGGGGTCAACCAATCCGAGCGTCGGTTTCATGTGCAAAGATGCAATGCCAGTTTTCGCTTTCATAGACAATAGATCAAATACTGCGATGCCAGTTGCCTCTGATCCTGTGCCAGCGGTTGTTGGACATGCGATATGTGGCTTTAAAGGGCCTGGTACTGGTTGACCATTGCCAACGGGTGCATTGACGTATGTTAAGAATTCCGCTGGATACGTTGCATAGAGGTTTGTGGCCTTACATGTGTCGATAACCGAACCGCCACCAACGGATATGAAGCCGTCAAAATTGCCTTCTTGGGCAAACGTTGCGGCGGCTTTGAAACTTTCGTCTGTAGGTTCAATAGAGACATCATCATAGATAACGACATCAATACCTGCTTGAACAAGTGATGCTCGAACTTTGTCCACATGATCGGATGTGGATATGCCTTTGTCTGTGTAAAGCGCGACCCGCGATAAGTTTAATGACGAGGCATGCGCACCAGCTTCGGTTAAGCACCCAGGTCCAAATACCAAGGATTGGCCATCGACACGAAATGCATCTTCGTATCCTGCTTCGAATTGATAGTGATGACAGCAGGCCAATTATTTTCTCCCCGATTAATGAATTTGATGATGATTGTAGTCTGCTATCTTAAGGATTTGAAACATTGATCATTATTAATTGATTGAAATTGTAATTAAATATCACGGTTTGTATGTTTTTAATGCTTTCATCGGTTTGAGGTTCATAAGGTTTGCGCTAAACTAGGATTCCAGGACGTGAGGGGATTGATTATGTTAATGCGACGCTTATCAGCGGCGATTTTTGTCGTGTCGGTTTTTTTTGTTGGAACATTGAGTTCTTCAGTTTGGGCGCATGACAATGCGAAGACTGCAGAGACATTTATTGTTAAGTTTGCTGACGAGGCAATCTCGCAACTTACGGATTCTAGTTTAGAAGTTGATGAGCAAGAACGCCGGTTCAAAGATATTGTCCACGAGTATATAGACTTTAAGAGCATTGCGCGTTGGGTTCTAGGCGGTCGACATTGGCGGGCTGCGAGTGAAGAGCAGCGAGAAAAATATTTATCTTTGTTTGAGGAACTTATGGCTGCCACCTATGCGCATAGATTTCAAAATTATGCTGGTGAAAAACTTGTTGTGAAGGGCACGCGGGTCATTGATGAGAAACAATCCTTGGTTAAAACAACGCTCATGCGGCCCAATTCAGAAAAGCCTTTGCGGATCGATTGGCGGGTGCGTGAGACCAAAGGTATATACCGTGTGATCGATATTATGGTTGAAGGTTTAAGTATGGCGCAATCACAACGATCCGAGTTTTCTTCGTTATTGAGATTTAACGGCGGAGACCTTGACGGCTTGATGAGCGAATTGGAAATGCGTTTAAGCAATGCTCGTGCTGAACGATCAAAAACTGCAACTGCGAATGCGCACAAATCGTGATTAACCCGGCCCCTGTTGAAGCTTTATCAATTGAGACACCATCAGGTAAATATGCCGATTACGAAAATTTCCCTGTTGGATCAATTCTGTTGCCTGCTAAAGCACGCCCTCATGTCGCGACCTTTTATCATTATGCGCGCGCTATTGACGACATAGCAGATAGCAACACACTCAGCCCTGAGGAAAAAATCAATAGATTGGACAGTTTTGCCGCTGCGATAAAAGGCGAAAAATATGATGATGAAGCGTATCTGACAGGGATCAGGATGCGTGAAAGCTTGCTTCAGACAAATGTACCTGTCCAACATTGCCTTGATTTAATTGATGCGTTTCAACAAGACGCCACCCAGAACCGATACGACGATTGGGACGACTTGATGCATTACTGTAATCGCTCAGCTGCACCTGTTGGTCGGTATCTCATCGATCTGACGGGCGGGACGACGGATGGCTATAAAGCTTCCGATGCATTGTGTAATGCGCTTCAAGTCATCAATCACCTGCAAGACTGTAAGGACGACTTTGAAACATTGAACCGCGTGTATCTGCCTATGGCATGGATGCAAAAGGCAGGATGTGATGTTAGCGATCTGGCAGGGAGCCATGAAACACGAGAATTACGCATTGTTATTAATCAATGCCTGGAGGCAACACGTAGCCTTATGATTGATGCATATGCGCTGCCAAGCGGCGTTATCAGTCGTAGGCTTGCGATGGAAAGCGGGGCAATCATTCGCATTGCAGATACTCTGATCGATAAGCTCGCAGTGCAGGACCCAATAAGTACGCGTGTGAAGTTAACAAAGCCCGGCTATGTCAGCTGCATCGTTCGCGGTGCCTGTGCTGGCATGTTTGCGTAACATGCTTCAATGATTTTCATTGCCTCGTTATCATTATTGATCTGGGTGTATTTATGCCTTTTTCATGGCAGATTTTGGCATTGTGATCAAAGGCTTAATTCAAAACCGGTTAATCAATCGAATATCCCCTCAGTTGTCGCTGTTATCCCTGCACGCGATGAGGTTGAGACAATATCCACAACAGTTCATTCGCTTTTAAATCAAGATTATCCAGGTGATTTTTCAATTATTGTTGTTGATGATAATAGCACAGATGGCACCGCTGTAGCGGCGTTATCAGCGGCTGTATCAGATGTTGAGCGAAGCCGTATTCAAGTCGTCGATGGCGAAGAATTGAAGGACGGTTGGGTTGGTAAGATGTGGGCTGTATCGCAGGGTGTTGAGGTCGCAGGTAATCCTGATTACTTACTGCTTACTGATGCTGATATTGAACACGTTCCATCAAGTCTTTCCTCATTAGTCGCCAAAGCAGAAACTGAAACCCTTGGTTTGGTTTCTTTAATGGTGAAATTACGCTGCCATTCAGTATGGGAAAAATTGCTGATACCGGCATTTATCTATTTCTTTCAAAAACTATACTCGTTCCCAAAAGTGAATAATCCAGATGATCGTATTGCCGCTGCGGCAGGTGGGTGCATGCTTATTCATAATGAAACGTTGGTCCTCGCCGGTGGGATTGAGAAAATTAAAGATGATATTATCGACGACTGTGCACTTGCCCGGCTCATCAAGCCGCATCGTCCAATTTGGCTGGGACTGAGTGATAAAACTCAAAGTTTACGTGCATATGAGAGCCTGAATCCAATCTGGCGTATGGTGACCAGGACCGCGTATGTGCAGTTGAACCATAAACTCTTACTTCTGCTTGGTACTGTTATTGGGATGGGGGTGCTATACTTAACGCCACCAATGGCTCTCGTCTTTGGGTTTTATTTTGAGAATACATTTTTACTTGCATTGGGTTTCGTGACCTGGGTCATTATGGCGTGGACGTTTTTACCAACCCTTAGCCTTTATGGGCTGAATTCTTTTTGGGCGCCGATATTGCCATTAGCAGGCCTATTTTATCTTTTAATGACGCTGGATTCTGCGCGGGTTTACTATGCGGGGCGGGGCGGTGCCTGGAAAGGCCGGACATATGGACCTTAAATCGTATTGCAAACGGTTGATGACGTTGACGCTCGTGTAGTGTATCCATGCCGCCATGTCTATAATTGAGACCCTGCCGATTGATACGGATCTGCCCGCGGACCCAGCTGACGCCTATGTCGAGGCGATGGTTAAGCGTGCAGGAACATCATTCTTTTGGGCGATGCGTAGTCTCAAACTTGAACGACGGCGCGGCGTTTTTGCCGTCTACGGGTTCTGCCGCGATGTTGATGATATTGCAGATGGTGATTTACCATTGGATCAGAAGCGCGCTTTGCTCGAGTTATGGCGAGAAGAAATCAAAGGAATCTATGATGGCACGCCGTCTCATCCGATCGGCCAGGCCTTAGTCGAACCTGTTAAAATATACGGCCTTAAAGAAGCGGACTTCGTTGCTGTTATTGATGGTATGGAAATGGATGCGTATCCACGTGTACGTATCCAAGACATGGCTGAGCTTGAACTTTATTGTGATCGTGTAGCCTGCGCCGTTGGGCGTTTGTGTGTCCCTATTTTTGGGCTGCGAGAAGATGAAGGCGTGCGTTTGTCAGGCTCACTTGGTGCAGCACTGCAATTAACGAATATCTTACGTGATGTCATTGAAGATGCAGGCATTGATCGGGTTTACCTCCCCGCAGAACTGTTGGCACATGCTGATGTGAAAAGTGATCAAGTAACCGACGTTTTAGCTGCGCCTGGTCTTGCAGACCTTTGCGCTGGATTAGCTGAGCGTGCTGAGCAACATTTTGAAAATGCAAAAGCCATTATTCAAAATGCAGAGCCGAAAGCTGCACGCCCTGCACATATGATGCTGCAGGTTTATTATCGTGTATTTCAAAAGCTCCAGAACCGTGGTTGGCATGATCTTGAGAAAGATGTGCGACCGTCAAAGTTCGAGAAAATCGCCATTGCGTTGCGGTATGGAATCTTCGGATGAGTAAAGGGCGTGTCTATGTTCTTGGTGGGGGTGTTGCAGGACTTGCGGCAGCCACAGCACTTGTTGAGGGCGGCCAAGAGGTCACTTTGATCGAGGCCGCGCCACACGCTGGCGGTCGATGTCGTAGCTTCTTTGATAAACAGCTCCAATCGAACATTGATAATGGCAACCATCTGGTTTTGAGCGGCAATACCCACGCCATGCGATATCTGGCCCGAATAGATGCGTTAGATACTGTTGAGGTTTTACCGGCTTGCTTCTCGTACAAAAATATTGCGACAGGCGAGGCATGGTCGATTGATTTGGGGACGCGTCGCTATCCATGGCACCTACTATGGTCAAAGTATCGTATCCCAGGTACGAGACTTATCGATTATTGGCGAAGTCGCCATATATTGTCCGCAAAGGGCAGCGACACTATTACCGATTTGTTGAGTGCGTCGGGGGTTTTCTATGAAAAATTCTGGGTATCATTTGCTGTGTCGGTGCTCAATACGTCTCCTGATGAGGCTTCGGCAGCTCTGTTAATGCCTGTTGTACGAGAAACTTTTGGAAAGGGCGGTGCCGCCTGTCGCCCTGTGTTGGCCAAGCAGGGGTTGGGTTTCAGCTTTGTCGATCCTGCGATTGAATATCTAAAGGGATGCGGCGTTGACCTACAGCTTGGAAAAAGGTGCCGCAGCATAGACGTGGTTGATAACCAAATCATTAGCCTTGATATCGATGGGGAGAAGATTTCACTAGAAGATGGGGATATTGTGATTTCTGCCCTACCTCCAAGCAATGCCAATGATTTACTGCCAATGTTAACGGTCCCTAATGAGTATCGATCTATTGTGAATGGCCATTTTAAAATTGGTCCAAGCACATATAAAACGCCTATTACGGGATTGCTGGGCGGTTTTCCTGAATGGCTGTTTATTCGCGGCGATATTGCATCAGTGACTATAAGTGCCGCTGATGCTTCGGCCGATGAAGCTTCAGATAAGCTGGCACATAGTATCTGGCAGGGTATTGCGCCAATTCTGGGCCTCAATTCTGATCAATTACCTCCGCATCGAATTATTAAGGAAAAACGGGCGACAATTGCGCAAACACCGAGAATGGTGTCATTACGCCCCAAAAGCGCCACAAATATCAGTAATCTCTTGTTAGCAGGGGACTGGACTGACACTGGATTGCCCGCAACAATCGAGGGTGCCATTCAATCAGGCCATGAAGGCGCTAGACTAGCCTTGAATAGATGACGGTTTTTTGACACAAGATAGAGTATTAAACACTGAAAATACTTCATAAAGGTGGATGGCTGTAAAAGCCTGTTTCTCTGTAGGGTAATCGAATTGGCCAAGACCGGCGCAAAAGCAGCAGTTGATAAAGAAAACTCTTTAGATGCGGTTGATACTGTGCTGCGCACATCACGGGACTGGTTTCTAAGCGAACAACGCGATGACGGCCATTGGGCATTCGAACTTGAAGCGGATGCGACCATTCCTGCAGAATATATTATGCTCAATCACTATCTCGGTGAACCAGATGATGCTGTTGAGCAAAAACTCGCAGTTTATCTACGCCGTATCCAGGAAGATGCACACGGTGGGTGGCCACTTTATCACGATGGTGATTTTAATATTAGTGCATCGGTTAAGGCATATTATGCATTGAAACTGGTCGGCGATGACCCTGAAGGACCTCATATGCGTCGCGCGCGTGAGGCCATTTTGATGCATGGTGGCGCTGCGAAGGCCAATGTATTCACGCGTATAGCGCTGGCATTGTTTGAGCAAGTGCCATGGCGTGCGGTGCCGGTTATGCGGGCTGAGGCTATGTTGATGCCCCGCTGGTCGCCTTTCCACATAGATAAGATTTCGTATTGGTCCCGGACGGTGATGGTGCCGTTGCTCATTTTGGCGGTTCTCAAACCTAAAGCGAAAAACCCACGCGATATAAATATTGAAGAGTTGTTTGTTCGCCCTGCAAATGATGAAGACGATTATATGGTCAATCCGACAGGGCATTGGATTGGAACGCTCTGCCTTGGGATTGATCGAATTGCGAAGGTCATTGAACCTCTTTTCCCGAGTGGAATAGAGAAAAAGGCAATCAAGCGAGCCCTCGATTTTATTGGCCCAAGGCTGAATAATGAAGATGGGCTTGGGGCAATTTTCCCAGCGATGGCGAATACAGTCATGGCTTATGACGCGCTAGGTTATGCGCGAGACAATTCAGATTATGTCGTTGCACGTGTGTCAATCGACAAGCTCCTGAAGTTTAGTGGTGACGAAGGTTATTGTCAGCCTTGTTTATCACCAATCTGGGATACGTCTCTGGGCGGTCATGCTTTAATGGAAGCTGGCCTCGATATCAGTGAAAAAGCACTTGTTGCAGCAACAGATTGGTTAGCCGAGCGCCAAATACTTGATATTGAGGGCGATTGGGGCGTAAACCGACCAGGATTAAGCCCTGGTGGTTGGGCATTCCAATACAACAATGATTATTACCCTGATGTCGATGATACAGCTGTCGTTGGCATGCTACTTCATCGTGCTGACCCTGAGCGCTATAAAATTGCGATCGACAGAGCCGAAGTTTGGATTGTTGGTATGCAATCTAAAGATGGCGGTTGGGGCGCGTTTGATATCGATAATGAATATTTTTTATTGCAGCACATCCCATTTGCAGATCATGGGGCACTTCTCGACCCTCCAACAGCTGATGTAAGTGCGCGATGCGTCTCGTTCCTGGCTCAATTAGGCCACCGCATGGAACACGACGCTGTTCGGCGTGGTGTTGAATACCTTAAACGCGAACAAGAAGCAGATGGTTCCTGGTTTGGGCGTTGGGGGAATAATTACGTTTATGGGACATGGTCAGTTCTGTGTGCGCTGAATGCAGTTGGCGAAGATATGTCAGCCCCTTACATCCGAAAGGCTGTGGAGTGGCTTAAAGCCCGCCAAGGTGCAGATGGTGGATGGGGTGAAGATTGTGCCAGTTATTGGCAGCATCGTCGCGACGAAGTGAAAATTTCAACACCATCGCAAACATCATGGGCCGTTCTTGGGCTAATAGCTGCTGGAGAGATCGATACATCTTCCGTTGAACGAGGTATCAAATACCTTGTTGATGCACCGCGAGAAGGTGGAAAGTGGCAAGAAGAATACTTCAATGCAGTTGGGTTTCCACGCATTTTTTATCTTCGTTATCATGGGTATAGCGCGTACTTCCCACTTTGGACATTAGCTCGGTATTCTCGTCTGGCGCGTTCCAATGAACGAACCTACAACTTCGGAATTTGATGACTTTGCCGCGTATTGGCATCATCACTGGCGTTAGGACCGAAGAAAAGGCACTTGCGCCGATCTTTAATGCTGAGAATTCACCTTTAGTCCGATTATCAGGTGCCCTCCCAAAGCGGGCGATTAACGGCGTGGAAGCTCTTATTGAGGCTGGCGTTGATGGAATCTTAAGTTTCGGTACTGCTGGAGCACTCAATCCAGGTCTTCGGCCTGGTACTATCGTAATTGGTGAGAGTGTATTAAGCCCAGATGGTGCGTCTTATGCCTGCAACCCCGAATGGGTAGAGACGATATCTAATGCGCTCAGTATACAGCCCATGGGCGTCTATGGCGCGGAATATGTGATGGGGCCGGATGCAAAAGCGAAGGTGTTTTTGGAGACTAGGCGGGCGGCCATTGATATGGAAAGCCTTCATGCCGCGAAACTCGCACGTGAGGCAGATATCCCGTTCGCAATATTACGGGCCATTGTTGATCCCGTAGACTTCGAATTTCCTGAGTTCGTTTTGGATAGCGTACGGCCTGATGGGAGCGTGAGCTTGTTACCAATTATCGCAGGACTTTGTATTCAGCCATGGCTGACAGGTCGATTACTTGACCTCAACAAATATAATAACGCTGCGATGGAGACTTTAAGCGGCGCGACCAGAATCCTGGGACCCAGATGCGGCCTCGGCCTTCTCACGCTCTAATTTCTGAGACATTGTCTCAACAAGATCTTTAAATACAAACTCAGCCGGGCGTTGGTTATCTAAAGAGATTTCCGGTGCCATAGGCTTTTCTGTATTCACGCCACGGAGAAAGACACCAAGTGCCTTGAGGGGGTGCTTAACGGTATCTGCAACGGCAGTTGCCTCGTATCCACAGTGAACCATGCAGTTTGCGCATTTCTCGTAGTTGCCTGTGCCGTATTTGTCCCATTCAGTATCATCCATAAGCTCTTTAAAGCTTGGCGCGTATCCCTCGCTCAAAAGGTAGCAGGGCTTTTGCCAGCCAAAGATGTTTCTGGTTGGGTTACCCCAAGGCTGACAGTGGTATTGCTGATTTCCAGCAAGGAAGTCCATGAAGAGAGATGATTGGCTAAATTGCCATTTCTTGTCACCCTTAAGGCGGAAGATATCACGGAACAATTCTTTGGTTTTACCACGATGTAGAAAATGTTCCTGATTTGGCGCCCGCTCATAGGCATAACCAGGCGAGATCGTGATACCTTCGACTTGCAACTCATTTGTGCAGAAATCAAAGAATTCAGAGCACTCTGCAGGTGTCATTTGATCGAATAGCGTGCAATTTACGTTTACCCGAAAACCCTGTGCTTTGGCGGCTTTGATCGCAGATACAGCACGCTTGAAGGTGCCTTTTTGTGCGACCGCGTGGTCGTGATGTTCTTCAAGGCCGTCCAAATGCACGGAAAATGTCAGGTAAGGAGAAGGTGTGAAGTCCCTTAGGCGCTTCTCAAGCAAAAGCGCGTTTGTGCATAGATAGACAAACTTTTTACGCGCAACGATGCCTTCAACGATCTTTTTAATCTCTTTATGGATAAGCGGTTCGCCACCCGGAATAGAAACAATTGGTGCGCCGCACTCGTCTACGGCCTCCATACATTCTTCGTAGTTCAGACGCTTCGCCAAAATATCATCTTCATAGTCAATCTTGCCGCATCCAGGGCATGCAAGGTTACATTTGAAAAGTGGCTCCAGCATTAATACCAATGGGTACTTCTCAACGCCTTTAAAGCGCTGCTTCATAATGTAAGCACCGACACGGGCTTGTTGAATTAGCGGAACAGCCATTTTACTCTCCTGGAGCGCTTGCAGGCGCGACATCTAAAAGTTCGCGCGGCAATTTAAATACGACATGTTCTTCGACGCCGTCGTGATTACGTACTGTTGCACCACGAAGAGAATGAATGCGTTCAACAACGCCCTGAACTAATTCTTCAGGTGCGGATGCGCCTGCAGTCAGGCCAATCGTTGCAATACCTTCTAGCCATTCGTCTTTTATCATTGAAGCATCGTCAATGAGATATGATGGAATGCCGTTCTCTCCGCCCATTTCGGCCAGTCGATTAGAGTTCGAGCTATTTTTCGCACCAACGACAAGAATAAGATCCACTTCTTGTGATAACTCACGAACAGCTTGTTGCCGGTTTTGTGTCGCGTAGCAGATATCTTTGACATCTGGTCCGACAATTTTCGGAAAGCGTTTGCGTAATGCCGTAATCGTCGCACGCGTTTCATCCACAGATAATGTTGTCTGGGTCACATAGGCCAGCCGGTCCGGGTCGTCTACGACAAGGTCATCAACGTCAGAAGGTTCACTGACAAGCAATACGCCACCTGGAATGCGACCTTGCGTACCTTCGACTTCAGGGTGTCCGCGATGCCCGATAAGGATGACTTGGTTTCCACGACCAGCATGATTTTGGCCTTCTTTGTGGACTTTCGAGACGAGTGGGCATGTTGCGTCAATGACAGGTAAGTTTCGGGCATTCGCGTCGTCTTCGATCTTTTCTGCGACGCCATGAGCACTAAAGATTGTGACAGCACCTTCAGGGATTTCATCAATCTCATCGACGAAGACTGCGCCTTTTGCACGAAGAGATTCTACAACATGTTTATTGTGAACGATTTCATGGCGAACATAAATCGGGGGGCCGTACTTAATAATTGCACGTTCAACAATCTCAATGGCACGCTCTACGCCTGCACAAAACCCGCGTGGGTTTGCCAGAATGATTTGGATAGGTTCGCTCATGATCGTTCGTGTCCCGGATCTTGCATACATCAACGGTGCAAAAGATTATCAATTAGCACCCGTGTAAGAAATGGGTTAAAAAAATCACCCAACAATGGGTATTTAACGTCTTTAGTCCAGATTTTCCATGGAAAACTCTGCATATCAGTGCTTCTTATGTAGCATGACTATTTTAGGAGTTTAAGGTGGTGATTTCAAAAGGACCATATCTGGTCACAGGTGCTACGGGGTTTGTGGGGTCAGCAGTCGTACGTCAGTTGTTAGCCATAGGCGCTGACGTGCGAGTCCTTGCCAGACCTGGCAATGATCGAAGTAACCTGACGGGGTTAGATGTTGATATCTGTGAAGGCGATTTGTTGAATCCAAATAGTCTTGTGGATGCAGTGAATGGATGTGAGGGGCTATTCCATGTTGCTGCGGATTATCGGCTGTGGACACGGGGCCCCGATTCGATGTTCCGCGCCAACGTAGATGGGACGCGCGCTATATTGAGGGCAGCTATCAACGCAGGTGTGAAACGCGCCATTTATACCTCAAGCGTTGCCGTATTAGGTATCGATCCGACGGGCCAGCCATCTGACGAAGAAACGCCGGTCAGTTTCGACGATATGATTGGCGTTTATAAGCAATCTAAGTTCCGCGCTGAAGAGGCTGCGATGCACGAAATTATAGAGACTGGCTTGGATTGTGTAATTGTTAATCCATCAACACCGATTGGCCCTCGCGATATCAAGCCAACACCGACAGGAAGGCTCGTTGTCGAGGCGGCAGCTGGCCGAATGCCCGCGTATGTCGATACGGGGCTGAATGTCGCCCATGTTGATGATGTCGCGACAGGGCATTTGCTGGCTTACGAGCATGGTGTCAGTCGACGCCGGTATATTTTGGGCGGCGATGATATGTCTCTTCGTGAAATTCTGGAAACAGTTGCGATCTGTGCAAGCGTTAAGCCGCCAAGGATACGCATTCCTCGTGCACCCATTTATCCGCTCGCATTTTGTGCGGAGCAATGGTGTAAATTAACGGGGAAGGGCGAGCCCTTTGCGACA
This sequence comes from Rhodospirillaceae bacterium UBA4468, assembly GCA_002389385.1. GTDB lineage: Bacteria > Pseudomonadota > Alphaproteobacteria > Rhodospirillales > Casp-alpha2 > UBA4479. The sequence goes on from DGOK01000033.1 coordinate 31,901, forward strand.
GTTGATGGTCTAAAAATGTCTAAAAAGAAAATGTATTTTTCAAGTAAGCGAGCAGAGACAGAAATAGGTTATCAGCATAGATCAGGGCGCGATGCTCTGAACGATGCCGTTGAATGGTTTCGGGCGCAAGGCTACCTCAACCGCGCTTGACTTGTGGTCACTATAAAGAAGTATACGCAAAAAATCATAAGGATTATTCAATGCATGCGATTATTCTAGCAGCAGGTGTCGGTCAGCGACTTTTTGGTGATAGCCGGAGCCAGCCGCCGAAATGTCTCATCGAATTTGACGGTAAAACGTTGTTGAAGCGCCACTTTGAGGTGTTGCAGGAGCTTGGTATTGAAAAACTGACATTGATTGTCGGATATCGCAAAAATCTCATTGTTGAGGAGGCTACTGCTTGCGCTCCAGATGGGTTTTTAGAGGTAATTGAGAACCTTATGTATCGAGGTGGTAGTTTGATTTCGATGTGGTATGCCCGCGAGACCTACAGACGTGGGGAAGATGTTCTGTTTATGGACGCAGATACACTTTACGACCCGGAAGTATTGAAACGTCTGGTTAATTCGAAATCAGGAACGGCTTTAGTCTATGACAAAGATTTAGATGAAGGTGATGACCCAGTAAGAATTTGTTTGCGAGATGGTGAAGTTGTGGATTTTGGCAAACGTATCGTTGGTCAATTTGACGCTATAGGTGAATGGCCAGGATTTATGAAAGTATCGGCTGAAACAGGCCCACTTATAGCAGCGGCCCTTGAAAATTATATTGAGGGTGGGCAATTGATGGCAACTTACGAAGAGGCCATCCGAGATGTGATCGTTGGAGAGCGCACAAGCGTATTCGAGATTGTCGATATCTCAGATCTAAATTGGATTGAAATCGATTTTCCAGAAGATCTTGAACGTGCGCGTGAAGTCATCCTGCCGAAGCTTTCGAATAGCTAAATCGGCACCATTTTTCGATTTTGAATGTAATAAAACTGCTTACCCTCGGAAACAATTAGACATTGTGAAGAATAAGCCTGTCCGTTCTAGAATGAGCGCCTCATTCTAGACGTATTTAATATCTATATGATGATTCTATGAAGTTTTATTACGAGAAATGATATGCTCTTGAGGCATCGTTGGTAGAACGATATGCCGCAAGTAATGATTTCCCATAAAGGGATAAATATCTCAATGAAGGAATATCTCTATGATTGAGCACAAGCGTGTTGATAGCTCTTTTCTTATGTCGGACCGAAAAATCACACAATTCCAATCTATGCTGCAATCTCAAGAACTTGAATTCATCATGGAAGCACACAACGGCCTTTCTGCGAGGATCGTTGAGGAGGCTGGTTTTAAAGGTATTTGGGCATCAGGACTTTCGATGTCTGCAGCGCTGGGCGTACGTGACAGTAATGAAGCATCATGGACGCAGGTCATGGATGTTCTAGAATTTATGGCAGATGCTACATCGATTCCTATACTGGTTGATGGTGATACGGGGTGGGGGAACTTCAATAACCTGCGCCGTGCGGTTCAGAAGTTAGGTCAGCGTGGTATTGCGGGTATTTGTATTGAGGATAAGCTGTTCCCCAAAACCAACTAGTTTATCGGAAAAGGGCAGCCGCTTGCAGGTATGGATGAATTCTGTGGCAAAATCAAAGCAGGGAAAGACAGCCAGCTTGACGACGATTTTCAGATTGTAGCGCGTGTTGAAGCCCTAATTGCAGGCTGGGGAATGGATGAAGCCCTTAAGCGAGCTGAGGCATATCATGCGGCCGGCGCAAATGCCATTTTGATCCATTCGAAAAAATCAACTGCGGATGAAGTTCTTACGTTTACAAGGGAATGGGCCAATCGTTGCCCAGTCGTGCTTGTGCCAACTAAACACTTCACCACACCAACAGATTCCTTTGAAGAAGCTGGAGCATCTTTGGTGATTTGGGCGAACCACAATATGCGTGCGGCAATTACGGCAATGCGTGAAACAACAAATCGGATTTATCGTGATCGCTCCCTTGCTGGCGTCGATGGCAGTATGGTTAAGGTGAGTGAGGTATTTGAGCTTGTCGGGAATGACGAGTTGGCTGATGCGGAAAAGCGCTATTTGCCAAAGAAAGATAAATCCTCAAGCGCTATTATTCTTGCAGCATCGAGAGGATTGGCCTTTGGCGACATAACTAAAGAAACGCCAAAGTGTATGTTGGAAGTTCGCGGTCAGCCGTTGTTGCGTCGTCTTGTTGATATTTTCAGAGACGGGGGTGTTCGGGATGTCACCGTCGTTCGCGGCTACAAGAAGGATAAAATTAACCTGCCTGATATCCAAACTGTGGATAACGACATGCACGAGTGGACTGGTGAAATAGGTAGCCTTGCGTGCGCTATGGGTGCGTTACAAGGACCGTTCTATGTTGCTTATGGAGATACCTTGTTCCGTCAATATTTCATAGACCTGATAGAAGATATGGATGCCGACATTGTTATTGTTGCAGATACCCAGTGGCACAAGCGGGCTTCTGATGCGAGTGACTGGGTCAGAGACTTTGTAAAATGTAGCCGCCCATATTCTGCATCCTATCTGGATGAAGAGACAGTATACTTAGAAAGTGTTGGAAATGATATTTCTAATGCGGAATGTCATGGCGAATGGACTGGACTAACAAAATTTAGCGAAAAAGGCGCAGCCGTTGCTAGAGTCGAAATCGAAGATATCCAAAAGGACGGTACCTTGAAGGATGCGGGGTTGCCTGAACTTCTCACGCGACTTGCGAACAAAGGTGAGAAAATTGCCGTTGTCTATGTAGCTGGTCAATGGCTTGATGTTGATGACTACGCTGATCTCATGAAAGCGGGTAAATTCCTGTGATCACTGCTGAAACATTTCTACGCCAGGCAAAATTCAAAGGATTTGATTTTTTCACAGGTGTACCGTGCTCATTCCTGACCCCGTTGATCAATGGGGTTTTGAACGACACTGATACGGAATATGTCGCTGCGGCGAGTGAAGGCGAAGCTGTTGCTATAGCCGCTGGGGCGTGGCTTTGTGGCCGCGAAACGGTCGTTATGTTCCAAAATTCTGGTTTAGGAAATGCCGTTAACCCGCTGACATCACTTAATTTTCCTTTTAAAATACCAACTCTTATTATTTGCACATGGCGCGCCGGACCAGGCTTCGAAGATGAGCCTCAACACGCGTTGATGGGGCAAATTACGCCAGATCTTTTTGAGGTTATGCGTATCCCCTATAGCCTTTTCCCAAACGATGATGAGTTGGTTCCAGCTAGGCTCGGTGATGCCAAATCTCAAATGACGGAGAGTGGCCTGCCAAGTGCATTCATCATGCAGAAAGGTGACGTGAGCGATCAGGAACTCACCTCTCATGGTAATGATGTGCCCCGGGTTGCTGGTATACTCATAGATCGACGAGGGCATGGTTCATTCCCAAGTCGTTACGTGACACTTGAGGCATTGGTGTCTGTTGCACCTGATAACGCGGGTATCATCGCGACAACGGGTAAATCTGGTCGCGAGTTGTTCACAATTGCGGATCGCCGTCAGCACTTTTACCAAGTTGGGTCTATGGGATGCGCAGCTGGGATGTGCCTTGGTGTTGCGTTAAATACGGACAAGCCTGTCATCATCTTGGATGGTGATGGTGCCTTAATGATGAAAATGGGAACGTTGGCGACGATCGGTGCCTATGCACCAAAAAATCTGGTGCATGTTGTTCTGGATAATGGAACGTATGATTCCACGGGCGGCCAGCCGACTGTTTCTAATGGTGTTGATTTTGCCGCAATCGCAGTCGCATCGGGGTATCAACAGGGTATTCACGTTGATGATATTGCCGGTTTTAAAAAGGCAGTGGTTGAGGCGTTGCTTGATGATGGTCCAACGTTGATCCATATGAAGATTGCGCCTGGCTCCCTCTCAAAATTAGGCAGGCCTAATGTAAGCCCGCCGGACGTCGCGCGTCGCTTTAAAGCTTTTCTAGCTGAATAACCTGCAGACACTAATATTGCGCATTTACCGATTATGTTGTCCCGTGATGATCTTGACCTTATAAGCGCCTTACCCAAGATGAGCGGGAGTGCCGAGTGCCCAAAATAACTGAAGATACCAGAGATAATCTGTTTGTCGGGTTTGTTGGGGTGGTTGTTGATTTATGTCAGCGCCGCGCATTGTGGGTGACATGCGTTGCTGTGATGGTGACCGTATTTGCCAGTATTTTTCTTGTTAACAATATCCGCATTGATACAGATACAGAAGAGATGCTCTCGTCATCGCTTCCATTTCGTCAGAATACCATCGCCTTGGATAAAGGGTTTCCTCAATTTGATGGTTTGATGCTGATTGTTCTGGATGCACCTGATCCGGATGCCGCAGATGATGCAGCTTGGAAATTAGTTGATGAATTTCGCCAAGTTCCAGATATTTTTAGTAACGTCTTTTCGCTCGAGTCTGACCCGTTTCTCCGCCAACACGGCTTACTTTATAGTGAAGTAGAAGATCTTAACGTTCTCTCTGACAGGCTGATCGCAGCACAACCGTTTCTTGGTGTTTTATGGCAGCAGCCAAATCTTGATGGCCTCTCGAATATGCTGGCGCTGCTGGCTAAAGCGGAAATGGCGGATCAGGAGACCTTTAATGAAGCTGTGAGTGTGCTTGGCACTATGGCAAGTACAGCGAAAAATGTACGTAATGGCGAGAATGCGAAAGTTGTGTGGTCAGATGTCCTTAAAGGGACCAAAAGCGCGGAGAAGACAGCGCGTAGGTTGATTACGTTGAAGCCAGCGTTGAATTACGGCTCGCTCCAGCCAGCAGAAGAAGCAAAAGATAAGATATTTGAAATTGTCGGCAAAGCAGGATTTTTAAGCGAAGGATACAACGTTCGAATTACGGGGTCTGCGGCCCTGGAAAGTGATGAGCTGGAGAGTGTTGAAGTCGGCATGGGGATCGCAGGCATCGTGTCGCTTGTTCTTGTTATCACCTTACTCCTGATTGGCCTTCGGTCTTTTGGTGCAATGATTGCGCTGCTTTTGACGTTGGTCGTTGGATTGATTTGGACAGCAGCGTTCGCAATTTTCACGCTTGGCGCACTGAATTTGATATCTGTGGCGTTCGCAGTCCTGTTCGTCGGCCTAAGTGTCGATTTTGGTATACACTTCGTTCTAAGAGTATCTGAGTACGTTGATGGCCAAACGGGCTTGTCAGAAGCTTTGGCGCGCGGGGGGCGCAGCGTTGGCCCATCTCTTGGCGTATGTACTCTAACGACAGCTATCGCGTTCTTTTCGTTTCTACCAACAGCCTATTCCGGCTTAGCGGAGCTCGGCTTTATCGCTGGTGCTGGTATGTTTGTGGCACTAGTTACAAACCTCACTGTTCTGCCTGCATTCATGAAGCTGCTCGTAAAGCGGCCCC
>DGOK01000033.1:37357-77494 GCA_002389385.1 Rhodospirillaceae bacterium UBA4468
TGGTGGTGTTTTGAGCGCAGTTATTGCTGGCTATATCGCAAAGGACGCACGGTTTGATTTTGATCCGATGAATTTGAAAGATAAGTCTGCACCTTCAGTAGAAACGCTATTCGATCTTTGGTCAGATGGTTCTCTTCATCCTTATTCGGCAGAAGTGCTTTCAGGAAGTATTGAAGATGCCAGATTGCTTGGACAAAAGCTTTTGTCTCTGCAGGAAGTTAAAGAAATTGAAGGCATCGACGCGCTTATCCCAAGCAATCAGGAAGAGAAGTTTGAGATTATCGATAGGCTTGCTCTTTTTATGGGGCCTGCATTCTTTGCACTTCAGGGTGACGTTGCGATGACGACGTCTGCGCGCGATCGCGCGTTGAGACAAGTTTCAGAACAACTATCTGAACTTGAGAAGAGCCCTGTATGGTCAGAAGTTGCAGGGGATTTACAAAGTGCTCTGCGTGATCTTGATGAAGAAACGGCGGCTAAGATCAATTTGGCATTGTTTTCTGGATTACCTGCGCGCCTGGAAACGTTAGTATCTGCGTTCGATGCTGATCTAATCGACATAGAGACGCTACCAGATCATTTAAAAAGCCGGTACGTGACTTCTAAAGGCATGACCCGGATAGAAGTCATTCCTTCAGAAGATGTTCGAGATCAGGTTGCACTCAAAGAGTTCGTTCAGGCGGTGCAGCGAGTGGCGCCTCATGCTGCGGGTGCACCGATCGTTATTATCGAAGCAGGGCAGGCTGTTCTGGCTTCTTTCGCACAAGCCCTCGCATATTCGCTCATCGGAATATCAATCGTTCTATTTGTCGTATTGCGACGTGTTAAAGATGTCCTATTGGTATTTGCACCTGTTCTCGTTGCGGCACTATGGGCGCTGGCCGTTTCTGCATTGCTCGACATACCGTTCAATTTTGCGAACGTGATTGTACTGCCATTATTATTTGGTCTTAGTGTTGATTTCGGGGTTCATCTTGTGATGCGTGGTCGAGATGGAACAAAGCAAAATGCTCGTTCTACAACCCCGCGGGCAATTACTTTGAGTGCGCTGACGACGATTGGCTCGTTCGGGTCAATTATGCTCTCTGGTCATCCTGGCACAGCAAGTATGGGGCTATTGCTGACAATATCTATCGCTTTAAGCTTAACTGCGATTTTAATACTTTTGCCTGCACTCATGGCTCGGGCCTATCGGGTCCAGTCATATTAAATTATGGCCGCTAGTTGGCGAGAAGTGCCTCCGTCTGATCGTTGAGTGATGTGACCAGCCCCTTGGGGCCTGAGGTTTTTAAAATATTAGAATATTCTGACGCGCGCACAGCCAATTCACTGATGCCGCCATCTAACAAAACATCAATGATACGCCATGCATTATCTTTGTTACGCAAGACGTAGACGAGAGGAACGCTTTCTTTTGGTGTCTCTAATTTGCTATCGACCAGTTTGAGGCCACGTGGCCCGTCTCTCGTGCCAGAAACAATAAACTCACCTTGTTTGAGGCCCGCAAATTGGTCGGCATAAATGGCTATAATTACTTGGCGAAAGGCGGCCAAAAGTTCGGCTTTTGTAGTGTCATCAGCCTTGGCCCAGCTTCGCCCAATAATCGTTTTTGTCATTGTTTCGAAGTCGAAGGCTTTATCCATTGCAGGTGCCAATGCATTGAATCTCAATGCATCAGAAGTGTTTTTTGGGTCTGCAATCGCTGAAAGGAGCTGTGCATGATATGTTATTACTGTGCTTTTAGCGTTATTAGCGCTTAAAGCGACAGGCATAAGAAACAGACATGTAAAAACAAAAGATACGATGCGCAGTAATTTCACAGCGACGGGTTCCTCATGATGGATATAAGTCTATTGAAGCGAATCTAGATCAAGAAAAAGGCATTGATATGGCAATTTATGACAAGAGGTCATCAGCCTTATTATTGAGCAATGTGATCAAGGCTTCAATGCCGCCCGTGTTCAACGTCAATCTATATTCTGAAATTCGTACTTTGAGTTCGCTGATGCCGCCATCAACAATCACGTCAATGAGGCGCCATTTGGTGCCAAATTGGCGCGCAACATAAGTGATGATGATATCGCTATCTTCGCCTGGGCTTTTGAGAGCTGTATCAACAAAAGTAATGCCTTGGGGACCACTGCGCTCTCCAGTAACTGAAAAGGATTGTCCTGAATATCCATCAAACAATGTGGCCAATGTTGCGACACTCATTCGTGAGAACCCATCAACTAGTCTTTCACGTTGGTTTTCGGTCGCTGTTTGCCAGTGCTGACCTGCGGACAACCCCGCCATTAAGCTAAGGTGAAAGGTGTTGATGATTGTGGGCTCAAGCATTGTGTAGCGAGCTTGGACATCGATGGTTTCAGCGACTTTCATCGTCGATAAAAGGCCTGCTTGGAATTCAGTAACATGATCGCTTGCTGACTCGGCTTGAGCGCTCGTCGCTATACTTCCCAAGAAAACAAGCATGGTGGCCAGAAATGCGCCTCGAACTGACATCATGATCCATATCCTCTGTAATCGGTTTTTATCAATCTAGTGCCCACATGACACGGTTACTATATTAAATTCAATGTAAGATGACAAAAATGCCACAGTAAGTTGGAAAAGGTGACATTCCTATTGCTCGGAAGGTGCTTAACCGGGTAGAAAGTATGATAGATTATGATTCTAAGGTACGTTTTCGTATCGTTAGCCGTCTGGGAGAGTGCAAGAAGTGATGCTTGGTGATAAGTTTTCAAATACAAGGTTCGCCTTGATTTTAGGCGGAACGCTTATGATGACTGGTGTGGCGCATGCTGATCAGTCAGATATCCTTGAGCCATTTGGTGGGTCTGCTCATCCTGGTGTTATCGTTGATACCCAAATCGCGGAACTGCCAGCAACAAATATTCCAATCCCTCATACGCTGATTGCGCAACTCTCAACGAACGAAGATGACGTGAACGACCCTTTAGAGTCAGTGAACCGAGTCATCTTTGGTTTCAACGAGATTGTATACGAGTTTTTATTAACGCCCGTTGCGACAACATATAATACTGTTCTTCATGAGACAGTGCGTAGTGGTGTCAGTAATGCGATTGATAACATTTCTTCACCTGTGACTTTGGTGAATGATATTCTCCAATTTGAACTTGACCGCGCGCTCACAACTATCGCTCGATTTGTTGTTAATACGATTGCAGGGATCGGCGGGATTGCTGACGTTGCAAGCAGCATTGGCCTTGAAGAGCATAGTGAAGACTTTGGTCAGACATTGGGGAGCTACGGCGTAGGCGAGGGGCTTTATCTGGTATTGCCGCTGCTTGGTCCATCTAACCCACGAGACGCTATCGGTGATCTTGTTGTTGATCCTTACTTCGATCCTTTAGGTCTTTATCTATCTAACACAGACCGTGACGCTGCAGGTTATGCGCGCACAGGTGTTTCAGCTGTAAGCGAATTCGCAGGCCTTATGGGTGAACTCTCACAGATCAAAAGGACTTCAGTAGATTACTATGCTGCTATTCGTAGCTTGTATCGCCAAAAACGTGTGGCTGAAATCTCTAACGGGCGAGAAGAAGATTTACCTGCAATTCCTAATTACGACCTCAACTTTGGTCCTGATAACGGTGGATCTATCGCTAACGTAAAGTGATCTCCAAATAAGCTTTTAGGGAGCGGGCTCGTTGTCCGCTTTTTCTACATTAAAATTAAACACAAAAAAAATGTAATGAAATTATATTTAACAGTATTTATATTGTTGTTAACAGTAATGCTGACCGGCCATCATCAATACTCGGTCATGACGGAGAAAGTTAATGAGCAAAGTACATATTATCCATGAAAACGGCGTGTGGGTTGAGCCTCTGCGGGAACAATTAGATGCATTAGGTGTCACTTATGAAGAGTGGAATCTCGTCGAGGGCAGTGTGCCAATCGATGAAGTGCCTCCAGAAGGCATTTTTTATAATAGAATGAGTGCTTCATCGTACACACGTGACCATAGGTTCGCCCCTGAGTACGCGACAGTCGTATTGTTATGGTTGGAGGCACACGGACGGCGCATCATCAATGATAGCCGCGCATTGGCGATTGAAATCAATAAAGCGGCTCAGCATCAATTGCTTAATCGTGCGGGTATTAAGACGCCTACGACAGTTGTTGCTGTTGGCACTCAGGCCATCCTTAACGCAGCTGTTGCTTATCATGGGCGTAAATTTATTGTGAAGCCTAATCGAGGCGGCAAAGGCGATGGTGTCCAGCTATTTGATAATATTGAGGCATTACGCGCTTACCTCGACAGTCCATCATACACACCGCCTGTTGATGGTATTAGCCTCGTTCAAGAATATATCGTATCGCCTGAGAATTACATTGTGCGTGCAGAGTTCATCGGTGGTGAGGTCTTCTATACTGTTCGCGTCGATACGTCAGATGGGTTTGAGTTATGTCCTGCAGACGTCTGCCAGGCACCTGGTGAGGCTGAGCCTAAATTCCGTATCCTTGCGCCAGATGAGCTTGTTGCACGTGATGTGTTAACGAAACTGCAGGTTACCTTAAGCGCGAATGGCGTGGAAGTTGCGGGTGTAGAGTTTATCCGAAATGGGGACGGGCAGCTTTATGCTTACGACATCAATACGAATACGAATTACAACCCTGATGCAGAGTCTGTTGCGGGCATTTCAGGGATGAAACAGTTGGCAAAATTCCTTGTAAATGAACTCTATGCGCATAATTCCGATAAAATTCAATTATCACAAGCTGTTGCGTAGCGGATTGTTATCATTACTTAAAATTAATTAAATGATGATTGTGCACTTACGTTTTTCTTGACATTTCAAGAGAGCTTGAGTAAGGTACTGAGGTATTAAGAGGTGCCCATTTGGGGCCTCTAAAGAACCAAGCGGGTTCTAAGCCACGTTGCTCATAGGAGAATGAGGCCATGACGTTCTTTCTGAAGATTTTGCTCAATTGAACATGGTTTATGCTCATTGTGACTTGGATTGGTTTTGCCAATTCGATGCCACATAACGAACAAAGTCGTCGGTGCTTCGTTAGGCCGAATGGATAATGAAAGAGGATCAAAATTATGACAAGAAAGACATCAACTCTTCCATCGATATCAAGTGAAGGTGGTCTCTCGCAATATTTGCGCGAGATTTGGCAGTTTCCGATTCTTGAAAAAGAAGATGAATACATGTACGCGTACCGCCTGCGTGTTAAGGATGATGTCGAATCAGCTCATGCGCTTGTAACGTCCCACTTGCGCCTTGTTGCTAAAATTGCAATGGGGTACCGCGGGTATGGATTGCCGGTCTCTGACTTGATGTCCGAAGGCAATATCGGCTTGATGAAAGCTGTTAAAAAGTTTGATCCTGATCGCGGTTTTCGCCTGTCTACTTATGCGATTTGGTGGATCAAGGCATCAATCACTGAATATGTTCTGAAGTCTTGGTCAATGGTCAAGATGGGCACGGTCTCTTCACAAAAGAAATTGTTCTTTTCTCTTCGTAGAATGAAGAGCCAGCTTAAGATTTATGACAATGGTGAGTTGGATAACGCACAACTTAGTCAGATTTCTGAGGCTGTTGGTGTGTCTGAGAAAGAAGTGCAGCACATGAACCGCCGTTTGCACTCACGTGATCTCTCTTTGAACGCGCCAATTTCGCAGGTTGAAGAAGGTGCGGAATTCCAGGACACGCTTGTCGATGAACGCCCAAGCCCTGAGGCCCTTGTCGGTGAACGTGAGGAGTTTGGTGTTCGTTCTGGAATGCTAAAGCGCGCACTTGATGAACTGCCTGAGCGTGAAAAGCATATCTTTATTGAGAGACGCTTGAAGGATGACCCGGTTACGCTCGAAGAACTGGGTACCGTCTATGGCATTAGCCGAGAGCGGATCCGTCAGCTAGAAGTTCGTGCTTTCGATAAAATACAAAAGCTTATGCGTGCTGAAGCGTTTGAAGCAGCGCCAGCGTAAGTATTAAAACCAATTTAATCGGTTTTGCCGGTGTGCACTGTAAAAGTGCCACCGGCTTTTTAGTTTAAATAGTATGCGCGGTGACAACCGCTTTTCTACAGGGACACTCGATCCGTTAGCCATTGGATGATATTCTATTGAGATGATCGTTACATTTACTGATTTTGGTTTCGAGGGACCCTATTTAGGCCAGATGCGAAGCGTCTTATATCAAAATGCGCCTGGCGTGCAAGTGATTGACTTGATGGTTGATGCGCCTGCATTCGATGTGCGTGCTGCGGCATATCTCCTACCTCGTGTTATGGAGCCACTTGCTAAGGGCACCGTTTGCCTGGCAATTGTCGACCCGGGAGTCGGTGGCACCCGTAAGCCTATTGTGCTCGAGGCTAATGAGCGTTGGTTTATCGGGCCTGATAACGGGCTTTTTGAACTCCTTGTCCGCCAGTCCGAGACTGCGGTTAGGTGTTGGGAGATTACTTATAGGCCTGAAACAGTATCAGCCAGCTTTCATGGTCGAGATATTTTTGCTCACGTTGCCGCAATGATTGCCAATGGTGACACTACCGCCAGCCTTACATGGGGAAGACCTCTCACGTATGATAAGGCAGTAAGGGCGGACTGGACGAATGATTGGGCGCGCGTTATTTACATTGATTGGTATGGCAACTGCATGACAGGGCTTAGGTGGAATCAAATTGATACATCTTCGCGTGTTAAAGTTGGTGGTATTGAACTTACTTTTGCTAAGACGTTTTCTGATTGTCCTGTCGGAAATGCTTTATGCTATCAAAACTCACTAGGATTGGTGGAGTTTGCGATAAACCAAGGAAATGCCGCTGAATATTTAGGACTTGGACAAGGAAGTCCTGTATCCGTAAGGATGCTGTCAGACAAATAAGGAGCACTCTGAAATAATTTGGCAAATCAACATGATAGGTCTACCATCATTGGTATAAGTTGAAAAATACATACAAGAGGTCTGTCCGTTCATCACAGCGGGATTTAAGTGAAACAAATGGCAATACGCGTAAAATTTTGGGGAGTGCGGGGCAGTATTGCCTGTGCAACGCCCGACCACATGAAATACGGTGGTAACACGAGCTGCATTGAAATTGAAGCTGGTGACTATCGTTTTATTATGGATGCGGGAACAGGTATACGCAATTATGGGAATGAATTTATCAAAGATGATGTCAAGGAATCCCATCTTCTTTTGACGCATACGCATTGGGACCATATCAACGGCTTCCCTTTCTTTTTACCAGCATATGATCCTAAACGCTCAATCCACATTATGGCTGGGCACCTTAAAAACCATGGTGGGGTGCAGGATGTCTTCTCGAGACAGATGCACAACCCTATGTTCCCTGTTCCGCTTGAGGCAATGCAAGCAAGCTTGAAATTTGAAGATTTTGAAGCGGGTGACAGCTTCTCATTTGCAAAGGGTGTGGATATTCAAACCGCGCCACTTAATCACCCCAATGGGGCGACTGCTTATCGGATCAATCATGGCGGTAAATCTGTTGTTTATGTGACTGATACTGAGCACATACCAGGTAAGCCGGATCAGAATATCCTTGGCCTTATTGAAGGCGCAGATTTAGTCATTTATGATTGCACATATACTGAGGAAGAATTTCCAGCAAAAGTGGGGTGGGGACATTCTACTTGGGCAGAAGGTATGCGCCTTTGTCGAGCTGCCAATGTTAAGCGTCATGCGATCTTCCATCATGATCCTGATCATAATGATGATTTCATGGATAAGCTTGCACTCGAGGCCGAAGCAAAATGGGATGGAAATTTTGTGAGCCGTGAAGGCATGGAAATTATCGTCTAATAGACTAATTTCATTTAAATCGATTATAAATTCTTGATGGTTTTAGTTCGTCGCTTGTTTGGTTAGGCGAGCACGTTCTTCATCCAAAAACGTCCTTATTTCTTCGAAATCTTTCGCGAATGCTGCATCAGGCCGTAGTGCAATGTTATCGAATATAAGCTGCCATTCATCGAGCTCATTTAAGTGATTAGGTTTACCTGTCGTGACTTGAGCACGTAATTCACATTTAAAATTATCGATTTTAGTTTTTGTAAGCTGTTGGCTTTCACTCAAGTCTCTCAGTGCTTAAACGATGGTTAATCTCTTAAATTTGGAAGTTAATTTCGTTTATAGAGGTTGTTTTTTTGGCTTAGCAATGGCCTTAGCTTCTTGTTTTTGACGTTTGAGCTCTTGCTCAAACAAGTAGGCGTCCCGCTCATCTAGCGACATTAGATTTAAACGCATTATGACGCGTCGGTTTGTCGCCCTATTTTCTGGGATTGGCTTTCCCTCAAGATCTAAGTTTGCAACTTTGGGGCGAGTATCGGCATATCCTGCTGCTTGAAGCCGCTCACGCGCGACATCATTTTTTTCTAAAATGCGAACAATAGTAGAAGCTCGTCCAGTAGAAAGTTCCCAGTTAGATGGAAACTTAGCAGTTTTAATCTTACCGTCGTCTGTGTGCCCCTCAACCACAACATTATATAGCTCGTAGTTTGGAGAAGCTAAGGTATCTGAAAGTTTCTCTAATATAGGAATGGCAGCTTGAACAATATCCGCGGATGCAGGCTTAAAAAAGGCATTGGTTTGGAGCTCTATAGTCACTCCTTTCTCATCTGAACCAACAGATACCACCTTGTCAGCTTGGGATTGGTAGATAATGTCTTCCACATCAATCTTGAGACTTTGAGAGCTTGTTAGCTGCTCACGGCCACCAACAGTACTAGCCATTGCTGAGCTGAGTTCTTCATAGGCGGGGATGTCGAACTCAGAAAAAGTTAATAGCATGACAAAAAAAGCCATCAGGAGAGTAATGGTATCAGCAAATGTACCCATCCATGACTCATCTGGTGGATCTTCTTTTTCTTCTTTAGGGCTGGCCAAGTATAATCTCCATCACCTATTTATTTTTATCAATATCGAAGTGGATTGATGGATCTAAATAACTATTCAATCTATCTTGTATATATCGTGGTGATTTTTTATCCGCTAATAGGGCTAAACCATCGACCAAGATACTGTTACGAAATCTAACGATTTGTTCTCTTTGTAGTACCTTTGATGCAGCTGGTAAAAAAATAACACGAGCAAAAATCACACCATAAAGAGTTGTTAGCATTGCAACGGCAAGGCCTCTGCCCAGAGCTTTTGGATCTCCACCCATATTATCCAACATTATGACTAAACCCACTAGGGTACCAATCATCCCAAAGGCTGGAGCATTAGCTGCCATATCCTTGAGAATATTCACCTGTACAGTATTTCGACCAAATGTTGTATCAGTGGTGTTTTGCATTATTTCTTGTACTTCATTCCCCGTATAGCCAGAAATAACCAAATCTATTCCAGCACGAACAAAATGATCACCTTTTGGTATTTTTTTTGCTTCTGTCTCAAGAGCAGGTGGGCCACCTTTTTGCAATGCGTAAGCCCATCTAATGATCCGTCCTACTTCACTTTTAAGAAGATTTCGACCTACTTTAGGCGCAAAAAATATTTTCCCAATCAAACTACATGCAAGCATTACATATCTTGGTTCATAAGAAATAAATGTTGCGGCAAAAGTACCTCCAACAACCATAATTAAACTGGATAAGCTTATAAACACAGCCCAGTTATCTGTGCTAATTAATATTGATCCAATAAAAAGACCGAAGGCGCCCAGAATACCTAAAATTGTTGTAAATGACATTATTTGTTTCTCAATCATTTGCTTGAAAGCAATGGAAGGTTATGATTATTTAGTTTACTTAATACATGCCTGAATTCAACAAGTAAGTGCAATTCAACGTGTCGTAATAGAGGTTAATATGCGGTAGCATCATAGCCTTTTGTTCCGGCAAGAATGAGAGGCACATATGAGACGCAACACACAGTTAACCCAAGATCAAAGATACCAGATACAGATATTAATGAAAGCGGGACTAAACCAGACAGAGATGGCACTAATTGTGTGTTCATAAGTCTACGATCTGCCGTGAATTCAAACGTAATACAGGCTTGCGTTGGTACCGACCAAAGCAAGCCCACAGGCTATATGGAATCGTTCCGTTAAAGTGGAGAGTTATCTTCTCACTTGGCTTGCCAAACTTTCATACTTCACCGGACTGATGCTGCCCAGATATGAATTGCGACGACGTGGATCAATAAATCCATTGATGTAGTGGAACAAGGCGTTTTGTGCCTGTTCTCTAGTTTCATTTTTCTCTCTCCTAATTAATTCTGCTTTCAATGTTTTGAAGAACGTTTCCACAGCTGCATTGTCATATCAATTACCTTTGCCGGACATCGAAGAGAGGAAGTCGTGTTCTTTGAGGAGTTTCCGGTAGTCGTTGGAGCAATACTGCGAGCCATGATCAGAATGATGAATGACGCCTGGTAGCGGTTGTCGTAACGCTATGGCCCTTTTCAATGCTTCTATAGGTAAATCCCGTTTGAGCCTGTTGCTGACGGCCCAGCCGATGACACGGCGAGAATACAAATCGATGATCACAGCAAGATAGAGCCAACCCTCTGCCGTTCAGAGATAGCTGATGTCACCAGCCCATTTCTGGTTTGGCCCCGTGACCTGAAAATCACCATCCAGAAGGTTCGGTGCTATGTTGTAAGTGTGGTTACTGTTTGTCGTGCGTTTGAATTTATGCGTTCTAATAATGCAAATATCGTTATCTCGCATCAATCGTCCGACCCGGCGTTCACCAATTACGACACCCCGATCTCTGAGTTCATCAGTTATACGCTTGCGGCCATAGGCACAATAATTACGCTCATGCTTGGCAAGAATATGGGCTAGATACACCATGTCATCGCGTTGACGCTGACTTGCTGGGCGAGACACCCAGGCATAATAACCACTGTCGCTGACACCCAGGACTTTGCACATCCTGCAGATCCAAAAATTTGCCTTCTCCTTTTCGATAAACTGAAACCTCACCGGCTTTGGCTCGCGAAGAAGGCCGTCGCATTTTTAGGATGTCCCGCTCCTCGCGCAATATCCGATTTTCTTTGCGAAGACGAGCCAGTTCCAGCTCTTTGTCATCATGCGAACCAATCATCAGCTCATCGTGTTTGCGGGCAGCGACCCACTTGCTCAATGTTGAAAGACCAATGCCAAGATCATCAGTAACTTTGTTTTGTGATAGACCGCTTGTCAAAGCTATGCGAGCAGCTTTGTTGCGAAATTCTTCGGTTCTTCTGATACCCATATGTTCCTCCTGTAAAATCACATTTTAACAGAAGGCAATCTCCATTTTATCGAGACCAGTCGAGGCACGGGTATTACCCAGTTAATCCTTCAAGGGTTTGCTCCATCTTCAAGTAACTCGAGTGCGCTTGATTATTATCTGCTATGGCATTGTCGAGCTGTTTGTTTGAAGAATCTAATTGAGCGGAGGTGTCATTTATTTGATTTCGCCCATTCGTGAGTGATTTTTCAACTTCCTCTAACTCTTTTCAGTCTGACACTAGGGATTTTTCTGCATGGGTAATCTCTTTTTCGATGCCGCCCAGATGATGATTTACCCAGCCGCGAGGTGAGCGAGCTTCTGCTGCGGACGTTGTTGCTTTTACGAAAACAACTGCTGAGAGTAATACTAGGGGTATATGAGAGATCTTCGTTTGCATATTATTTTTCCTATAAAAAACCTTATTACGAAAGACATGGGGGTAATTAAGGTAGTCAAAATACAAAGTGAGTATCTAAATTAATTACGTAGAAAAAGCGTGAGAATACCTACTGCGCCGCCTGCAAATTATGCAACTTACATTTAGGTGATACATCTTGCATCTATGCGAGTTTAGCGCTCACGGAAAGCTTCATGCCTTAGCTTGAGTACAGGTTTTACGAGATAATCCATAACAGATTTTTCACCTGTATGGATATCAACAGTCGCCTGCATGCCAGGTGTGATCGGAAGATTACCTTCGCGAAGCCCCAGGAAGTTCTTGTCTGTTTGTACAACGACGCGGAAATAAGGCGCACCGTCTTCATCAGTACTACTGTCAGGGGCAACGCGAATCACGATACCTTCAAGGCCGCCATAGCGCGCAAAGTCATAGGTAGAGATCTTCACTGTCGCAGCTTGGCCTTCGTTAACATAACCACGATCAATTGGATTGAGTTTCGCCTCGACAACAAGACGATCGCCTGTTGGAACGAGTTCCATGATTGGTTCGCCAGGTTTTACAACGTTACCGATTGAGTTGTATCGCATATTTTTTACGACGCCGTTGATCGAGCTTTTGATTTCAGCACGAATTCCCTGTGCGGTGGCATCACTTAGAAGCTCAGTAACACGCGCGATGTTTTCTTCAATCTTACCTAATTGATCTTGTGCTTCACGACGGAAGCGACTTTCTGTTTCTTGCTGACGTTGACGTGCTTCTTCTACCGCAGCTTCAACTTTAGGAAGGGAAGGGCGAAGAGACTTCATTTCACCATCGAGGTTTTCAACTTCGGCTTCTAGCTCGAGGTGCTCCATCTTCGCGGTCAAGCCTTCGGCAAGTAAAGATTTCGACATTTTGAGACGCTCTAATGCAAGTCGGTAGTTACTTTTCACTGCCCTGGAGCGTGCAGTTAATTCTTCGACTTCTAATACGCGCTGTTTCACTTGTTCGCGCATTACCTGGATGGTTGAGGATAGTTCGCGGCGTCGTGCTTCGTAAGCCTGACGTTGTGCAGCAACAATTGCAGGGCGTCGCAGGGCGACGTCTTCAGGGAAGTTAAGTTCAGAGCCTGTTGCTTCTGCTTCCAGACGCGCTTTGACCAAGCGCTCACTATCGATGCGAACTTGAAGTTCTTCTTGGTTAGTACCTCCAGAAGCCAAATCGAGTTGCAGTAATGTTTGGCCTTCGCGAACCGTATCGCCCTCAGTTACATAGATTTCTTGAATAATACCACCCTCTAGGTGTTGGATAACCCTAATTCTACCCGCTGGCACGACTTCCCCTGTAGCAATTGAGACTTCATCAAGAGTAGCAAAATTTGCCCAGCCAATACTTAAAGCTAATAAAATCATGACGGGCCATGCAACCAGTCGCCACCCTGGCAGAGGGTTTTGTACAAGTAAGGCATCAAGCTTTTCAGATGATGTCATTTCCTTGGGAGCAGCTTGTTCAGCGCTTTGTTGTTCTAGGCTTGAAGCGTTGGTGCTCATCAGTTAACTCCTAAGTGTAATCTGCCTAATATTTCGCAGATTCCTTTTCTTCGTTTGTTTGATATCTCTCACACCCCTTAATTGAATTGGCGTATGGTCTTCTAGATACTGTTTAACATCACCACTCAATTTGAACATATCTTTAGTTGAAACGCTTGGTTCTGCTGTGGAATGCTCGCCACTCTTTGATTGACCACGTGCTGCAATTGCTTCGGCAACGCCCGTTGGTTCTGATCTTTATTACGCTGGTGCCTTCGCGCCTGATGGTGGCGGCGGCGGTGCATCCTCCGATGGAGGTGGTGCATTGTGATCTGTTACACCAGTTGGTGGCATTTGAGGCATCGTCGTCGGTGACGGGGGAGGCGTAACTGGAGGGGTTTTAGAATCTGGCTTCAACTTTGGTGCGGCATCCTTGGCGGCATCACCGTCTTTGGGCGCTTTCCTGGAAGAGGGCGCATCGCCTTTATTCATAGGTTGTTGGTTAAATAATTTCGGTAAGACCTCGCGGGATGGTCCTTCGAGTACAACTTTACCTTTATCGAGGGCGACTAGATTATCGCACGCTGCAAGCAAGATCGGGCTGTGGGTCACAATCATGACCGTTCGTGTTTTTCCAATGTCGACCAATGTTTTCCGGAGTTCTTGTTCCGCTTGGCGATCAAGGCTCGCTGAAGGTTCGTCGAGCAGCAATACAGCAGGATCGCCCAGAAGCGCGCGCGCGATAGCAATTCTTTGTCGCTGTCCACCTGATAGACGTTGACCGGCTTCGCCGATATCAGAAGCATACCCATCTGGTAAGTCGATAATGAAATGATGAACGCCCGCGGCAGTCGCAGCATCAATAATGTCATCGTCCGAAGCATCTGGATGTCGGTGAACAATATTGTCACGAACAGTGCCGGCAAACAGAACTGTTTCCTGGGGAACATAACCTATCCAGGTTGCTAATTCAGCACGACTGAACTGAGCAATATCGGCGCCATCAAGCAGTACGCGGCCGTTTGTCGGCGCGTAGAGGCCCTGGATCATTTTCAATAATGTCGTTTTACCAGAACCGTTACGACCAACGAGGGCATGTACACCCTCCTGACGTATATTGATAGAAACATCATCGACTACGGGCTTCGCAGTTTCTGTATATGCGAATGATAAATTCTCAACGGTGATTTCGCCACGAGGCTTTTCGAGTTGCACTTCGCTCTCGGCGCGATCAGATGTTGATGAAAAGACTTCACCCAGACGATCAACAGATTGCTTAAAGCCGTTATAGGCTCGCCACTGACCAACTAGTTGATTTAGTGGGCCCAGAAGTCGGCCAGATAACATGTTTGTCGCAATCAATGCGCCCATCGTTAAATTCTGATGAATAATTTGATAGGCACCAACGGATGTTAAAAAGATCGTCGTAGCCATCGTGAGGCTCTGCGAACAGTTAGTATAAAAATCTGTACGACTTCCTCGGTACATTGATTGTGCAATATTCTCGGCATGGGTCTCTTCCCATAATGGCCGCATTGAGCGTTCGAGTGCCAGCGCCTTGATGGTTGTACGTCCCTGGATCAATTCTGCAATCAAACCATCTCGAGATTGCGTGCTCTCACGTTCCGCAGCATTTGCTTGCGACATCACATTACCTGATCGCCAAGCTACGAGCATAAACAGCGGTAGTATAATGAGGAGCACCCAAGCGATTGGTGCAGCAATAACCCAAATTAGTGTGAAGAACATAATTGTGAAGGGTAAATCGCAGATGAGTATGGCTGATCCACCAGATACAGTGTTTCTGACAACATCAACATCGCGGAACAAAGATTGCCAATAGCTTGCAGGCTGACCTTCGAGTTGATGCAGCGGAAGGCTCACGAGTTTATTGAACAAGTGGCGTCCGACAATGACATCTACGCGAAGTGCCACCGTTTGCATGATTCGAGAGCGTGCTTGTTTGAGAGCCAAATCAAACAGGACCACGAGGGCCATTCCGATAACCAAACCCCATAGGGTGCTCAGGCCACCTGTACCGACGACGCGGTCATACACTTGAAGTGTGAAAATGGGTGTGGCCAATGCCAATAAATTGACGAACGCAGACATGGCTCCGACTTCGCGGAAGATCGGCATTAAAGGCTTTAAAATTGGCTTTAGCCAGGCGCGACCAGCTTCTTCGCTCATTTATTGTTCCTGATCATTAAGTCATGCTTATCAAAGTTCGCATTAATCACATATTTTAGCACATACTTTTGTGTATTGTCGAAAGATGCTTGACCCCAACTCACTGAAAATGTGTAGACTAGCCGTTAAATGGTATAATTGGGGGCGGGTTTCTATTGAGAATTCTTAAAGTAATATTCAGCTATGAGCGGCTGATCGGCATGTTTTTGCTGGTTGGATTCCTCGGACTATATTTTGTAGACGTCAAAACCAATACTGGTTTTCTTGATGCGTGGCGGAATAAAGTCTTCGATTATTATCAAGAAATTAAGCCGCGTGAGATTCCTGAACCTAAAGACAAGCCCGTCACAATTATTGATCTGGATGAGCAAAGCCTAGAGACCATTGGCCAATGGCCGTGGCCAAGGAATATCCTCGCTCAACTCGTTGATAATCTTATGGATATGGGCGCTGTATTGGTGGCATTCGACATCGTGTTCGCCGAGCCTGACCGTATGAATCCGGCTAGTGTCGCATCAACGCTGGCAGGGTTGGACGACGAGACGAAGGCGAAACTCATTGATCTTAAAAGTAATGATCAGATTTTTGCAGATTCCATCAAACGAGCGCGCGTTGTCCTCGGACAAGCTGGTCGTCCTAACGAAACCGATGGTATCAAAGGCCCGCCGATTAAAAAATCGGTCGCCGTGCAGAAAATGTCTCGCGATGCGCTGGAGCCTTATGTCTATATCCCTAAATTCCCATCATTAGTTCGTAACGTACCGGTTATTGAACAAGCAGCGGTCGGTCGATTCGGTGGACACGGCATTTTCTCGGTTGTACCAGGCAAAGATGGTATTGTGCGCAATATTCCTGCGTTTTTTGGGCATGAAGATGAATATTTTCCTGCTTTGGCGATTGAAATGTTACGGGTCGCAACAGGGCGCAAGACCGTACTCGCGCGGGTCAACAATGCGGGCATGACTGGTGCAGCTGTTGCAAAAGGATTAACAGTCACAACGGATCGTATCGGTCAAATTTGGCCGTATTTCTCAAAGCGCGACTGGAGCAAATATGTCTCTGCTGCCGACGTCCTGAACGGCTCAGCTGATCCCGCGCTGATCAAAGGTAAATTGACGATCCTCGGTACGTCAGCCGTGGGCCTTCGAGATATTCGTTCTATCCCTACAGAGCGGGATATCCCTGGAGTTGAGGTTCATGCCCAGTTGATTGAGGCGATCATCCACAAACAATATCTCGTTCGCCCTAACTATGCGGATGTTGCTGAGCTTTCGATCCTTCTCCTAGGCGGCATTATTATGATCATTCTTGTGCCGTGGGTTGGTGCGAAATGGACTGCAATCTTGTTTATCACGGTGGCTGGGTCATCTTTGGGATCTTCCTGGTATCTGTTCTCGGAAAAACTGTTCCTTCTTGATGCGACGTACGCCGTGTTTGGTATTGCCGTCATGTATACGTCGATGACCTATGCCGGATATGCACGTGAAGAAGCAGAAAGGCGCCAAACGCGAGACGCGTTCTCAAAGTACTTGTCGCCAGACATGGTGAAGCGTGTTGCTGGCAACCCGGGAGAATTGAAGCTTGGTGGTGATCAACGTGACATGACACTTTTATTTTGTGATGTACGCGGATTTACAACGATTTCTGAGCAGTTTGATGCCGTTGGCCTCACCGCACTTATCAACAAGCTATTGACACCGCTGACGAACGTTATTCTTGAGCGGAAGGGCACCATCGATAAATATATGGGCGATTGTATCATGGCGTTCTGGAATGCGCCTTTGGACGATGATGATCAGGAATACAATGGCTGCATATCGGCCTTGGCGATGCTCGGTGAGATGGGGCCTTTGAATGACCGCCTAGAGAAAGAGGCTGAAGAAGAAGGCCGCAAGCACATCCCACTCAAAGTGGGACTTGGCCTTAATACGGGCCCGTGCGTCGTTGGCAACATGGGATCTGATATGCGCTTTGATTATTCTGTTCTAGGAGATGCTGTGAACTTGGCAGCGCGACTTGAGGGGCAGAGTAAAAGCTATGGCATGAATGTTGTGCTAGGTCCGACAACGCGTAACTCTATTAGAGACAGGTTAGCGACCATCGATCTTGATTACATCCAGGTTAAAGGTAAGACCGAAGGCACGTATATTTATGGCCTGATGGGCGATGGAGAGATATTGGCTGATCCTAAGTTCCAGAAGCTTCAAAACTTGATATTCGATGCCATGGAGACCTATCGCGCCCAGCAATGGAATGATGCGCAGGAAATGTTTGATGAGATTCGTGACCTGGGTAGTGACGCGAAAAAGCCTTGGATATTAGATGCCAATCTTCATGTTCTTTGTGATCTCTATGATGAGCGGATTGCTGAATATAAGGTCACACCACCTGATCCAGATTGGGATGGCGTGTTTATCGCAACAACGAAGTAAAGCTGCGTTTTACCAATCACTGCATCGTGCTTGCTCGGAACGATAGCGTTCTGGTGTGTCTAGGCGCGCGTTATTGCGTTTCAGGGTTCTGCCCATTTCTGCATACAGTGGCTTGATAGCGGCGCTGAGACGCTTGCGTAAATATTCTGCTGCCTGAGATGGCGTTCTGTAGATGGCTGGCTGTAATGTCGTTGTTGCGCGCGCAAGGCGTCGCTGAATACGCGGGTAGTAATTGTTCAGCGCTTGTTGAAACACCGCAACGTGGGTGTTCTCATGATCGATAATGGATTGATAAGGACACGTTCCAGGACGAAAGCGACGGGCAATAAAGACATTGATGGTGTCATATCCAACCTTTGCGTCGACAGAGGATAGCCTTGCGCAAACTTTATTGTTTGGTAGCTGGTATGCTTCTATTTTTATATCAATCTCATATTTAATCTCGGTCACTGTGAGGCCGACTGGAACCCATGCATTTCCAAATGCTGTGGATTGTCCATTCTTTTGCTGCATACGCTTTAAGCTATTTTGTGTCCTATTATTATTGTAACGAACTTTCCCATCCAGGCGCTGCAGATTTAGAGTTGGCTGCTGGGTGGTTGGAAAGGAGCATGACGCAGCGTAGGCCGTCTTTGCGCTCTGGAGTTGCACAAAAGCACTCAAGGCTGTGCTGAATAAAATAATCGATGCTGTTTTAAGATGTGGCATTGGTGTGTGCATAGAGCGGCTTAATCATAATCGATAACTGAAATTATATGATCGACGACATCATCCGTTTGACCAATTGGAAGGTTTAGTGACGTAAAAACGACAAAATCACGATTCTCGATAAAAGAACTACTGCGATGCACTATATTTCCGCATTTATCTTTTACAACGTGCTGATAATTTTCCATCTGAGGGCCAAGAGGTTGATCTTTATAAATCTCCCAATGTGTCTTGCCGCTCGCATCAAAACCGGCACGTTCTACAATCAAAGTTCCCCAATAGCGATTTCGAAAGTCAGCACCGCAACCGATGACGTCCTTTATAATCAGAGCAGGTGCGATTCTCCATAAATCAATGAGGTTGATATCTTGCAAAGAAGGGAAAGCACGACTATCGCGTTTGTCATCCCAATATTGATAAAGTGTCAATGCGTTCGGTTTGTTTGGCAGATCGCCAAGTGCCAAAATCTGTCGGTCATTGATTTTGCTTTTGACGTTAAGGATGGCCAGGATAAACCCTCATACATTTCATTTAAGATATACATATCTTCTAGCTTGGCCGATTTTCTCAGATTTTTGCGTTCCAGACAACGGCCTTGAACAGGCTGTAAGCTCAACATTGTACCATCAGACCAGAGCGTGCGCGGTTTAACCGAATTTAATATGCATAGGTGCCAAATTGTGTAGGTAAAATAAAAAAGGGCCAGTCTCATAACAAGACTGGCCCTTTAGGGTGTTGGCTCGGGCGGCAGGACTCGAACCTGCGACATAGGGATTAACAGTCCCCCGTTCTACCAACTGAACTACGCCCGATCAGTGCTGGAGGCGCGGACCGGAATCGAACCGGTGTTCACGGCTTTGCAGGCCGCTGCGTAACCACTCCGCCACCGCGCCGTTCCGCGTCGACCCTCACCGCAGTTTGTGAACATACAAAGGTTTGTAAGTTCGCTCTCTGCGACGAGGCCGGAAATTAGACGTATCATAAGGACGGGTCAAGCAATCCATGCATCAGATTGTTGCTATTTTTTATCTAGGCTGTGATATCGTCGCATTGAGTTGTTTTTAGTCCGCTTAAGACCTATAAATTCAGCTAGGCTTTACGCCTGCTTAAGCTCAAATATTGCGTTAAAATGCATACTTCGCAAAAAAAGGTAATTCGTATGTCAAATACCGACTTCGCCAAAGCTCGTTTAAACATGGTCGATAGCCAGATTCTTCCGAATAGGGTGACTGACGATCACGTTATTAGTGCTATGGGGGCACTGCCACGGGAATCCTTTTTGCCAACGACTGCTCATTCACTTGCTTACGCCGATAAAAGTGTCTTGATCGAGGACGGTAGATATTTGATGCAGCCAATGGTCTTGGCGCGGTTATTAGACATCGCCGAGATTGGAAAATCTGATGTTGCATTGGCGATAGGATGTGCAAGCGGTTATGGCATTGCGGTATTGGCTCGGCTTGTTGATACGGTTGTTGCTATCGAGCCGAATAGTTCGATGAGGGCAAAGGCAGAGCAAAACTTGGCTGCGCTAGGTATCGATAATGTCGTTATTGTTGCTGGCGAGTTTCGTGATGGGAATGCGCAAGAGGCGCCTTTTGATTTGATATTCATTGATGGTGCGGTACCTGAAGTTCCCGATGCTGTTGCTCGGCAGCTATCAGATGGGGGCCGACTAATTGCTATTGAAATGCCATCTGACAAACCTGTTGGCCGTGGTATTTTGATGACAAGATACGTAGATGCGTTCTCAAAACGTGAAGTGTTTGATGCTGTTGAGCATGTGTTGCCAGGTTTTGAGAAAGAGGTGGCGTTTTCTTTCTAGAATACGCCAACACTATGGAATCACGAGAGAATTTCTTGTTAGCGATTCGCTCGGTTTTTCCAGGCGGAGTTATTTGAAGTATGCTGAACATGCTGAAATCATTGAGTTTTTACCCTGACTTGACCTGTGCGTCAGCTTCTGACTCCCTTATTGTTCACAAAGCCTCAATGGCTTTGCGGGATTTTTGGGTGAGCGTCGTGCAATTGGCCGGTGTGATGTTCCCTAAATCCCGGGCTTTATAGGTTCTAATGCTATGAATAAATTCATTTTTTTTGCAACTTCAGTCGCCGTTACCGCACTTATGGCGGTTCAAACTTCTGCAGTGTCAGCGCAGTCTGTTGAGGATGCGCTTGTAAAGGCGTACTTGAATAACCCGACGCTTTTATCAGCACGTGCTGGGTTGCGGAGTACAGATGAAGGCGTCCCTCAGGCGCTTTCTGATTGGCGACCTTCAGTTGAAGTGACGACGTCTATTGGCGCCGAGGTCATTGAAAGCAATACATCAACAGGAACTGATCGAAATCAAAGCCGTCGTCCCAAGGATGTGGGTATTACGTTGACCCAACCTTTGTTTCGTGGCGGTCGTACGCTGGCAGCAACAAGTGAAGCTGAGAATGATATCCGTGCAGCACGTGCGCGTTTACTTGAGACTGAGCAAAGCATTCTTCTTCAGGCCGCAACATCTTATCTAAACGTCTACCGCGATCAGGCTGTACTAGAATTGAATCGAAATAACGAAGAAGTTCTGCAACGCCAGCTTGAGGCAACGCGTGACCGTTTCGAAGTTGGTGAGATCACTCGTACTGACGTTCACCAGGCTGAGGCCCGTTTGGCACGTTCGAAAGCGGACCGCATCCAATCAGCAGGTGATCTGGAAACGTCACGTGCAAACTATTTAAACATTGTCGGTGAGCCGGCGCCGCAAAGCTTGTCTCTGCCGCAACGTGTGAGTGATTTACCATCCAGTGCCGAACAGACTGTTAAAATCGCTGTTGTGAATAATCCTGGGGTTATTGCAGCCGAGTTTGATCGTCGTGGATCTATGGACAATGTGGATGAAGTGTGGGGCGAGCTGTTGCCTGAGTTGTATCTTGCCGCCAGTAGCACGCGCGAATTGCAAACGACAACTGAGAATAGTGTACGAACAACGCACGAGGTTTCATTAAACCTGACGATACCGCTGTATCAGCAAGGTAGTGTTTATTCACGTTTGCGTCAGGCACGTCAGGATGCTGCTGAAAGTACGCTTATTATTGATACTGAGCGTCGCGATGCTGCTGAGGCTGCCACTCGATCATATGAGAGCCTCGTGACGGGGCGTGCTCAAGTTGATGCGTTCCAAACTCAAATCGAAGCTAGTATTGTCGCGCTTGAAGGTGTTCAGCGCGAAGCTGCAGTTGGCTCACGTACTGTCCTTGATATTCTTGATGCTGAGCAAGAGCTCTTAGATTCTCGAGTGTCACACGTACGTTCTGAACGTGATGAGTTGGTTGCTGCATTTGAATTGATGTCAGCTTTAGGCAGGCTTACAGCAAAAGATATTGGCTTAACTGTCGATCTATATGATCCACGTGAACACTATAAAGAAGTTCGCGGTAAATGGTTCGGTGGTAAAAGTTCCGGTGGAGTTCAATAGGGCTCGTTTCGCGGTTGTAAGGTTATTCGCGATTCGTTTCTGTGTAATTACGGTTTGTTAACTATCTTTAGGCTAATATCCTTCAGTACGTTAACCTTAATAGGGGGCTAGACCCGCGCATGAGCGAAGAATTAGACGCAGCGCAGGAAGATGGTGCCGAACCTTCGATGGAGGATATCCTCGCTTCGATCCGTCGTATATTGGCGGAAGAAGAGGGAGAAGAGGGCGGTGAGGAAGTCGCTGCTGCACCTGAGCCTACACCTGAACCTGAGCCTGTGATGGCTACGCCGGAGCCAGAGCCTGAGCCTGTTATGGCCACGCCTGAATCAGCGCCACCACCTCCGCCTCCACCACCCCCGCCACCGCCACCTCCGATGCCATTGGAAATGGAGGAGATTCTGGAATTAACTCCAGATATGGTTGCGGCACCTGAATTAGTATCTTCTCCGACGTTTCAGTCTGGGGCAGATATGCTCTCAGAACTTGCGAAGGCCATACTTGACCAACGCGATATGTCTGTTGGCGGAAGTCGTGATATTACGCTCGAAACTATGGTTCGTGAGATGCTTAAACCCATCTTACGTGAGTGGTTAGATCGCAATCTGCCATATCTAATTGAGCGATTGGTGAAGAAAGAGATCGACAAAATGATCAACCGCGCAGAGCGGTTGGACAGTTAAGACGTCTCAAAGACTTCTCGAAACTTGATTGTAAACGTTGATCCGCAGCTCTTGCGGGGCTAAAACGTTGCGCTTCTTTGTAAAAATGAATTTTGGAGGCCTCCGGCAATGCTGGAAAAAACCTATCAGTCCGACGAGATTGAACGGAAACGTTACGAAGAGTGGGAACAAGACGGCGATTTTAAAATCGGCGGCGACCGCGCGAATGCGGATCCCTATACGATCGTTATCCCACCGCCAAACGTCACTGGTAGCCTTCACATGGGGCATGCTCTCAATAATACGTTGCAGGACATTCTTATTCGCTTCCGGCGTATGCAGGGGCGGGATGCTTTATGGCAGCCGGGTACGGACCATGCGGGTATCGCCACACAGATGGTTGTTGAGCGTCAAATGGCGGAGGAAGACTTAACGCGTCACGACCTAGGCCGTGAAAAATTCATTGATCGTGTTTGGAAATGGAAAGCAGAATCCGGCGGGACCATCACGCAACAGCTGCGCCGGTTAGGCGCATCGTGTGATTGGTCACGTGAACGCTTTACGATGGATGAGGGGCTTTCAGAGGCTGTCACAAAGGTATTTGTAAAGCTTTATAAGGAAGGCTTGATCTACCGAGATAAGCGCCTGGTTAACTGGGACCCAAAGCTACATACAGCTATTTCTGACTTAGAAGTTGAGCAGCGCGAGAGTGTGGGCAAAATGTGGTATTTCAAGTACCCGATTGAAGGTCGTGATGGTGAGTTTGTCACAGTTGGTACGACACGCCCCGAGACAATGTTGGGCGATACTGGGATTGCGGTTCACCCAGATGATGAACGTTACATAAAATTGGTTGGCACGAACTGTATTCTGCCGATTGTGGGCCGTAAGCTGCCAATCATTGCCGATGATTACGCCGATCCAGAAAAAGGCTCCGGTGCGGTTAAAATGACACCTGCACACGATTTTAATGACTTTGAAGTCGGTAAGCGTCATCAGCTCAAAATGATCAATGTTTTGGATGAGAATGCGCATCTGAACGAAAACGTTCCAGAATCATATCTAGGGATGGACAGGTTTGCGGCACGAGATAAAGTCGTCGCGGAAATGGAAGCCTTGGGGTTACTCGAAAAAATTGAAGATAACCCGATGACGATACCTTATGGAGATCGCTCAGGCGTTGTTATCGAACCTTGGCTTATGGATCAATGGTTCGTAGACGCCAAGACCCTTGCAGGGCCTGCTATCACTGCTGTGGAGCGGGGTAAAACTAAGTTCGTCCCGCAAAACTGGGAAAATACGTACTTTGAATGGATGCGCAACATCCAGCCATGGTGTATTTCCCGTCAAATCTGGTGGGGCCATCAGATACCTGCATGGTTTGGCCCTGACGGCGAAGTCTTTGTTGAAGAGAGCGAAGAAGCTGCTGTTCTCGCTGCAAGAGAAGCTCTTGGGGAAGATATTGACCTGACACGTGACCCGGATGTCTTGGATACATGGTTTTCATCAGCACTATGGCCTTTCTCAACGCTTGGATGGCCAAAGGAAACACCTGAGCTTGAGAGATACTATCCAACTGACGTGTTGATCACAGGGTTTGATATTATCTTCTTCTGGGTTGCCCGGATGATGATGATGGGTCTGCATTTCATGGATGAGGTGCCGTTTCACACAGTCTATATCCACGCACTTGTGCGCGATGAGAACGGTCAGAAAATGTCTAAATCCAAAGGTAATGTGATCGATCCTTTGGCTCTTATCGAAAAATATGGTGCTGATGCACTTCGCTTTACGTTAACCGCCTTTGCGGCGCAGGGACGTGACGTGAAGCTTGCTGAAAGCCGAGTTGAAGGGTATCGAAACTTCTGCACCAAGCTCTGGAATTCTGCGCGGTTCTGCGAGATCAACGAATGCAAACCGGTCGATACATTTGACCCCTCAAGCGTTGAATTGAGCGTCAATAAATGGATTGTTGGCAAAGTTGTTGAAACAGAACAACGCGTTCGTGATGCGACCGAAGCTTACCGGTTCAATGATATTGCGACGTCGCTGTATCAGTTTACTTGGGGTACTTATTGCGATTGGTATTTAGAGCTTATTAAGCCTGTATTGTTTGGGGAAGACGAAGCTGCAAAAGCTGAGACCCGGGCCACAGCAGCATGGGCACTCGATCAAATATTGAAATTGGCACATCCGGTTATACCGTTCATCACTGAAGAGCTTTGGCAGTCTATTTCTAATCAACGTGAACGACGTTTGATTGCCACTGAATGGCCTGTCTATGACCAAAACCTGATCAATGCAGAGGTAAATGCAGAAATTGATTGGATTGTACGGCTGATTTCCCAGATTCGAGCGGTCTGTGCAGAAATGAATGTGCCGCCATCTGCAAAAATGCCACTGTTTCTGAAAGACCCAAGTGATTTGGCTGCAAAGCATTTGATCACACATAAAGAACTTATTGAGCGTGTCGGACGTTTAGAAAGTGTTGCTGTTCTTGAAGGCGATGTGCCGAGTGGTGCCGTTCAAGACGTGATTGATGAGGCAACGATCATTTTGCCGATTTCTGGAGTTATCGATGTCAGCGCCGAACGTGCCAGACTTGATAAAGAGATTGAAAAACAGAACAAAGAAATTCAGCGATTTGAAGGTAAGTTAGGCAATGAAAAGTTTGTCGCTAAAGCACCTGCGTCTGTAATTGAAACAGAACGTGAGCGTTTGGCAGAAGCTCAACAAGCCCGAGAGAAGCTTATTGAAGCGCAAGAGCGACTTCCTGCGGCTTAGAATATTCAGTACAAAGATTATGTTTATGGCGAGAAATTCAAATGGATAAAGAAGTACAAGAAGTTGTAGATCAAGTTATTGAGATCGTTACAATTTATGGAATCGATGTGATTGGCGCATTAGCTATTCTCATCCTTGGTTGGATGATTGCTGGTTGGATACGAAGCGCTGTAGATAAGTCCCTCATCAAGGTCCCTAATATGGATGGGACGTTACGCCCATTCTTATCGAACCTGGTACGTTGGATTGTTCTCGCATTTGTCATTGTTGCGGTACTGAACCAATTTGGTGTTGAAACAACAAGTATGATTGCCGTTATTGGTGCTGCTGGCTTAGCAATTGGCTTGGCATTGCAGGGCACGCTTTCAAATGTGGCGTCTGGGGTAATGCTGCTGATCCTCCGCCCATTTAAGGTTGGTGATTTCATTTCAGCAGGCTCATTGTCCGGAACGGTCGTTGAGATTGGCCTGTTTACCAGTGAATTAAAAACAGGAGATGGCGTCTATATTATGGCGCCGAACTCGCAGATTTGGAACACCACGATTACCAACTTCTCGCGCAATTCAATACGTCGTATCGATATCGTTGTTGGAGTTGCTTATGACGATGATCTGGACGTGGCTCAGAAGGCTCTGCAGAGCTTGATGGATGGTCAGGCACTTGTTCTCAAAAACCCTGCATCAGAAACAATGATCAAGTCATTGGGGGATAGCTCTGTGAATATCAATATGCGCTGTTGGGTTAACACTGCGGATTATTGGGACGCATTTTGGGCGCTCAACAAAGGTGCAAAAGCAGCTGTTGAGAGCGCAGGATGTTCCATTCCGTTCCCACAACGCGATGTACATCTATTTGAAGACAAAAAATAATCTCTCTAAATACGAGGTTATTCTAATGAATATGAGGGCTCAGCATTATTGCTGGGCCCTTATCTTTTGCTAACACTTTGGAAAGAAAAAGCGGTTATCATAGTTATATGCAAAAACCTGTAAACTCACCGACGTTATCATCAAGTTCTACAGCTGAAGACCGTGCTGACTATATTGTCGCGCGCCTTGAGCAATTCATTCGTGATGGGCGCAAGGATGAGCAGGGTATGTCATTTGATAAATGGAAACAGATGGCACGCTCAGAGATTGCGATTGCAGTTACTGAGGCAGAATTGTCGCAACAACATGATGAGTTACATTCTAAACGCGTTCTCTTTGTTGCAGCTTCTTCAATGATTACGATTGGTTTTTGGGGCACAGTAACAAGCCTGGATAAAATCGATTATCTTGTTGGTGCAGTTATATGCGGATTGGCTGGAATCTTGTTGATATTGGCAGTGGGCGATTGGCGCATTCGAAGCTGGTCCGAACGACGCCAGGCCAAAAAGCGCCGCGAAATCCTAAATCGTATTGAAGGGCTCAATAAACGGATCAAGCGTCTCGAAAAAGAGCTTGATGCCGAAGCCGATGAATACGAAGATTTGATGAAGAAAGCCACACGTCGCCGTAAATCAATGTCATTTAGTGATGGCTAATTGCCCTTAGTTTGCTGCGATTGCTTTATCTAAGGCAGTAATCAGGCGCTCAACTTCAGCAACAGTGTTGTAATGCGCCATCGAGCATCGAACGACACCGTCATCAAAATCATCGATCCCGACAGACGTCACGAGCCGACGCGCATAAAAATCACCATGCCGAACGGCTATTTTGTCAACCGTAACAGTGTTCGCAATTTTCTCTGAGGAGTGCCCTTCAACTTTTATAGAGAAGGTTGGTGCACGTAAATCGGTCTCAGTTGTAGTGCGGCCAATAACTTGGACTTTCTCATGTGCATTCGCCCAATCAATAAATATCTTAGCGAGTTCAGTCTCATGCCGTGCAAAGAGTTCGTAGACAGCTTTTGTCCTGCTGAATAAATCGTTGGGTACATCGGTTAAATGCTCTGCAGCAACAGCATCGATATAATCGGAAATACCACTTAGCGACGCGATAATTTCGTGCTGAGGGCCTGCTGGGTTCATTTTATATGACGTTGCTGTTTCGGGGATAAAATAGTGATGTTGACTTTTTGCATTCAGCAGGTGCTTTTTCTTGCCATACATGAGGCCAATGTGAGGGCCATACGTTTTGTAGAGACTGTATGTGTAGAAATCTACATCCCAGTCTTTCACATCAACAAACCGATGCGGTGCGAAGGCAACGCCATCTACGCAGGCCATTGCACCACCCTCGTGGACTCGTGCCGTGATGGCTTTTACATCGTTGATATCACCAGTGATATTGGACACGTGTGGTAACGCAACCAATCGTGTCTTTTCGGTAAGTAACTGATCTAAGAGCCGGACATCGAGCTCAGCTGTCTCAGGGTTTATGGGCCATTCAACAATACGAATGCCGGTTGCCTCTAAGCGACGCCAGGGGCCTGAATTCGCTTCATGATTAAGATCGGTCACGATGACCTCGTCACCTTCCTCCCAAAGTAGTCTGAGGGCACGAGAGAGCACATCTATATTGGCTGATGTCGATGGGCCAAGAACAACCTCGTCAACGTCTGCACCAATCATTTCAGCCATGTTCTGATGGCCTTTATCCATGCGCTCTTGAGCAAGCGTGGCAGCCGGGAAGGGGGCACCAGGCTGAACCTGACACTCAGTCATATATTCGGTCATTCGCTTAATAACGCTGTTGGGCACGAAGCTGCCCCCAGCATTCTCAAAGAAAGCCCAATCCCAGCATTGAGATGGGAACTGGTCTCGACAAAATGAAACGTTGAGTTTGAGCTCTTCTTTGATGCGTCCAAACAATTGTACCTCCCATAATCGCATGATGCAAAATTTAAAGTGAGATTATCCGTGTTGAGCAACGTGTGGCAATGGCCAGTTAGAGTGTTTTATTGAGGACGCTCCACAACGCCATTCCAGATGCCCCCCACATCGCAAGAAAAGTGAACATCATTCCGGCAACACGAATCTTCATTATGTTCGGTGAAACCAAAAAATAGAATGCATGCAGACAACGACCGAGAATAAGCGCAGCGCCTCATAAATGAAGGATTTATGGAGAGACACCCGTCACTTCAGCAGTGCCAAGAGCAATGATTGCCAAGGGCACATATTCAGCAAAGTTGCCATGGCTTCGAATTCTGCGAGCGAGTTCCGAATGCCCTCCATCTCTGATAGATACTTTTTGGCTACGTCTATTGCCAATGACTGTGAATGCCAAAATTGAATATATGAGTATGGCTATTGCGAGATAAATGGGGGTAATGCTCAGCACGATATACTCCAAAATAAAAATAGTTACTATAATTATAATAGTCAATATTTTCATTTCCAATGCAACTGTTAATCTGTGTGTATGAAGTCATTAGAAAAACCCACATGCCCGGTTGCACGCGCCCTTAGCCTTATTGGTGAGCGCTGGACCATATTAATTCTTCGAGACATGTTTCTTTTTGGCCCACGTCGATTTCAAGATTTCCAAAATTCACTGTCAGGTATTGCACCAAACACGCTGTCTGCCCGTATCAAGACGCTTGAACGTGCTGAAATCATCACGAGGCGTTTGTATTCTGAACATCCACCTCGAGCCGAATATGCTTTGACACCTAAGGGGCGCGAACTCGGGCCAGCCCTCAAAGCATTGAAAAAATGGGGTGAAGACCACACATAAATTTATGATGCTTATGAAAAGAATACTCAGATGGTCTCATATCGTTTGTGATGGGGCACAATTTGAGCGTCTTAAATACTAGCGGAGTAAGTTGAAATCCGATGATCAAAGTTACACCTCTTGATGATGAAGCATTTGGGGCCGTTGTCAGCGGCATTGTTACTGACCATCCATTAACCGATGACACGATTGATGTGATCAAAGATGCACTCGCTAAACATACAGCGATTGTCATTAATGATCTTGATGAAGCGCCGGACTGGTTGCTTCGTCTAGGCCGGGGGTTTGGTTCACTAGAGCCTCACATATTGGATCAGTTCCATCACCCGGCTTCACCCGAGATGTCGATCATCACAGCCAATATGAGCAATCAGGAAAGCCGAACAACAAAGAAACCTGCAGGGGCTTTCTGGCATTCTGATTTGTCGTATACCTCGACACCATCGGATGCGATTTTTCTCTATGCTTCACATGTTCCAAGCGATGGTGGCGACACTATGGTTGCAAGTACACAACTCGCTTATGATGGTTTATCGGATGAAATGAAGGCACGCTTGGAAAGTGTCGTGTGTATTCATCGATATGGCTGGAACGGTGGTCAGGCGATTACAAGTCTTACCGAAGAGCAGAAAAAGAAGACACCTGACGTCGAACACAAAGTTATTCGTACGCATCCACGGACTGGAAAGAAGATACTTTTTGTGAACCCAGGATTTACGATGTGCGTTAAAGATATGGACCGTGCAGAGGGCGATACATTGTTGTCTGAGCTATATGAACATCAACTTAATCCGGCATTTCGTTATCGCCATAAATGGACGCCTCGCCAGTTAGTGATTTTGGATAATCGTGCTTCCATGCATTGCGCGATTGCTGGATATAGCGAGCCTATGCGTAAATTAAGAATGATTGTAGGCTGTACCGATGCAGAGATTCTCGCGGCGGAGCCGTTCATCAGTTCAAGATTAAGGTGAGTTTATAACAGTCTCGAAGCAGTTAAACGCGTTCGCTTTTTGCTTTAAGCCAATCACGACGACGTTCCAAGTCTTCGATTTCTCGATCTAACCATTCAACGAGATGGCTACCATCAGTCACGTGATGTGCATACAAGGCTTCTAATCGAGCGAGCTCATTATCTACAGATTCTGCTAATAGTTCGAGTTGAACTTTTTGCTCAGTGGCATCAAGCAAATCCATAAAGCGGAATTTTAAAGCAATGATGAGCTTATTTAGATCATTCTCAGCTTGCTTGATATTTGCCTTGAGAAGCATCTTTAGCTCAATCAGGCCCTTATCGGTTATCTGGAGGAGATCTAGATCTGTATCCCCGGAAACCGCAATTACGAGCCCTTCGTGCTTAAGAAGTTCGATTGATGTGCCAAGAACATCAAGAGATGGTCCCATAACGTGGGTCACAAAATGCCGAACATTTGACGCTAACTCAGCATAAGACACCGGCGCATTGGCAATAATACCAAGAGCGCAAAGCCGTGTCGCTTCTTTTGGAGTTAGTGTATTATCAGCGTACATTTATAATCCTCGTATAAATTTAGCATAAATGCTTGTGAGTCTGTTGTCTACAAGGGTGAAGCTAAGGCGAGGATTTTCTGATGAAGAAGTTAAACGCTTTGCGTAAGGCGAAAAATATGACGGCGTAGCTTTCACGTAAAAAGTGCTCCCGCCTGGATGCTTCTGAGGCGAATTTTAATGAATAAACAGGGTTAGAGGCTGTTTTTGGTCGAATTGGTGCCGTAATCAGCGATATACAAGCCCGAAAGCCGAAATCAAATCTCGCCATCGATGTAAGGACATCTTTTTGACCTCTTAAGTGAGCCTGCTTGCGGTATTCGCTGAGCGTGAGAAGACTATCGGATATAGAAGTAGCGCCCGATGACATCACGGAGTTCCTTGTACTTTAGAGCGCTTGGCGTCTTCTCAGTGTCGATACGAACACTGACAACGAAAATACATGGAGCCCAGCACCAATATTAACTATTGAGATGGGCATCGCCTGCAAGATGCCGCCGACAAGGCCTAAATCACTAACTTTCGCAAAGAAATAGCTATTGGCGATACTTTCTGTGAGCACCATCGCACCAACAATAGCCAAATGATATATTTGCGATTCTGGGTATTCAGCGCCGTCGACGAGCTTATGCTCGTCTTCAAATGCACTCAGTTCCGCCAAACGAATGCGTTCGTTACGAAGCAGTTCAATAAGCTCTTCCCGATGGTTTGTAAGCTCTCAGTCGACTTGTAAATGAATGTAGTCGGGGAGGTCTCTGATTTCTCGTTCATAACTTTCAAGATCAATTTCCGCAAATCGCTTTTGCAAACCCATCAAAACAGCTTCCGCCTCTGAACGGCCGCGGTTCTTTAAATCATTGATGTAATCGATAATTTGATGTTCGACGAAATCAGGCTCGGTGCTGTCTTTATTGGGCATGTGCTTGCGAGTTGATCACGTGCTTTGGTCTCTAAGTCCAATTCATCAATGTCGATGCAACATCAATTTTTGGGAGGCGGTTCATTCAATTTCCAACTACATGTTTAAGGCGTAATATTTATATTTAATATTTTAAATAGTAATAATGCAAATAAACGTGCAATTAAGATAAATTACAACCTTTATGTTTTAGAGTGTGATTGTATGCAACCGCTTCATGATCGCTGATGCGTTGAGGATTATGCAGTTACTGAATTAAAGCGTGGACTATGAGTTAACTGTCACGCAAACCTTGATCTTGCACCCATGTTTCAGCTTTATCGAGTGACTTTTGTGTGATATCAAAAATCTCATCAATTTCTGCATCTGTCGTGATGAGTGGTGGGCAAAATGCCAAGTTATCGCCAATCGCTCGGATGATGAGCCCGTTCTCAAGACAACGCCCCTCAACATAAGCGCCGACTTTATCGGAGGCTTCGAATGGCGTTTTCGTGTCCTTATCCTTCATGACTTCCAGCGCGCCCATCAAACCGCATGCGCGTGCCTGACCAATTAACGGGTGTTCGCCCAAGATCGCCATGCGGTCCTGAAAGTGCCCCATTACATTGCGAACATGACCGACAATATCCCGTTCCTCGTAGATTTTTAAGGTTTCAAGCGCAACGGCTGCAGCAACAGGATGTCCACCATACGTGGAGCCATGGCCAAACATACCAAGCTTTTCGCTCTGGGACACCAGCGCTTCATAAACACGATCTGAAATCATTAAGGCTGAGATCGGCAAATAAGCTGATGAAAGCTGCTTAGCGCATGATAGGAAATCTGGGTCTAAGTCAAAAGTTTCACTGCCCCACATATTCCCAGTTCGACCGAACCCATTAATGACTTCGTCCGCAACCAAAAGGACATCGTATTTTTTGAGGATGGCTTGAATTTTAGGGTAATAGGTCTTAGGCGGGATGATAACGCCTCCGGCCCCCATAACAGGCTCGCAGAACATCGCGGCAACGGTCTCTGGTCCTTCGCCCAGGATCATCTTTTCCAGGTCATCGGCACAACGGGTGGCAAATTCCTCTTCGCTCTCGCCCTCATGACCTTCGCGGTAGTAATGCGGTGCAGTTGTATGAAGGATACGATCAATGGGGAGATCGAAGTCGCCATGTAGATGTGGTAACCCAGTAAGGCTTGCTGATGCCACTGTGACACCATGGTATCCGCGAATACGTGAAATGATTTTCTTCTTCTCAGACTTGCCAATAGCGTTGTGATAATACCAGATTAATTTCACCGCGAGGTCGGTCGCTTCCGAGCCTGAATTTGCAAAAAGTACTTTTGACAAGCGGCCTGGTGCGATCGAAACAAGCTTTTCAGC
Source organism: Rhodospirillaceae bacterium UBA4468 (assembly GCA_002389385.1). Lineage (GTDB taxonomy): Bacteria > Pseudomonadota > Alphaproteobacteria > Rhodospirillales > Casp-alpha2 > UBA4479. The sequence goes on from DGOK01000033.1 coordinate 70,204, forward strand.
CAGATCAATAACAACGTCTGAAGAACGGTGATTAAACCCGTGATAATAGGCCAGCTTGCTCATCGCTTCGGTCGCGACATCGATCAATCGCTGCTCGCCATATCCAAGGCTGACGCACCATAAGCCGGACAATCCCTCGATATAGCTTTTGCCTGCATCATCAAACACGCGAATGCCAGCGCCACGATCAATGACCATTGGGCCTTTTTCTTCATGAGCCTTGAGGTTGGTGTAACCATGGACGTGATAGGCAATATCTCTTGCGTGAGCAGAATTGGCGCGGGATGTCATTGTTTCCTCCAGAAAATACGGCTGCGAACGTGTAGATATATTCTATGAAATCCTGAATGTTGAGATGTGTCCAGACTTAACCGCCGCGACGGTCCTGAGCGCGAGGATCAAGTGCATCTTGCAACCCGTCACCGATGAAGTTGAAGGCAATGACAGTCACGAAAATGAGGAGCCCGGGATAGAATGCAAGGCCAGGAGATGCCCAAATTGTTTCCTGCGCGCCGGTTAGCAAATTACCCCAACTTGGCAGTGGCGGCTGAATGCCAAGGCCTAAAAAGCTAAGGACCGATTCCAACAAGATGACATTGCCAACCGATAGGGTCGTGGCAACGATTATAGTTGAAGCGAGGTTAGGTAGAATATGCCTGAGCATAATCCGTATTGATCCAGCACCTTGTGCGCGTGCGGCCAAAATGAATGGACGTGTCTTGAGACCAAGCGTGGTCGCGCGGACAAGCCTGGCAACGGTTGTCCATCCAACCAATGCGACGATGGCGATGATACGATAGAGGCTGACATTTTCGCTCCCAATCATGCTTTCCGGCAACCCGACTTTACCTAGATCGACAGCTGCTAAAACAATTAATAGAGGGAGGACGGGTAATGAAATGACACCGTCCGTAATACGCATAAATAATGCATCAACACGCCCGCCAATATAGCCAGAGAGCAGGCCAATGGTTGTGCCGATAATCGCGACTGTAATCGTCGCTGTCAGGCCCACAAACAAAGATACACGCCCGCCATAAAGAAGGCGGAGCAAGACGTCTCGCCCAAGCTCGTCGGTTCCCAGTAGGTGCTCAGCAGATGCTGGCGCATACCGCCCAAACAAATTAACGGCATCGGCATCGATACCCAATGCGGCTTCGATCAACGGTGCAGCCAAGGCTAATAATACGAGTAAACCAAGTATGGCAGCGCTGATAACCGCGAGCCGGTGGCGTAAGAAACGATTGAAGACAATCTGTGTTGGCGTTTCAGTGATCTGACTGTGTGCAGTGCTCATCGATCTAACTCCGCATATGAGATGCGTGGATCAAGGCTGGCATAGGCGATATCTGCAAGCAGATTGCCGATTAGGGTGAGGGCGGTCGCTAGCAACAAGCCAACAAGCGCCAAATTATAATCGTTCCCCATGATCGCATCAAAGATGAGCTTTCCCATTCCGGGATAGGCAAAGACAGTTTCTGTGATAAGGGCACCTGAAAACAAGACGCCCAAATCAAGCGCGATAACAGTCACAACTGGGATCATTGCATTCCTTAGTGCGTGGCCTAGAACAACGCGAGATTCGCTAAGGCCTTTTGCACGTGCTGTTCGAATATAATCCTGACGTAGCGTTTCAATCATTGATGCGCGCATATAGCGGGTGTGCCCACCGACCCCAGCGATGGTGAGGCTCGCTATGGGTAGAATCAGATACTGTAGACGCTCCCATAGTGCCGTTGCGCCGCCGGCGTCTGCTGTGCCACCTGCGGGTAACCAGCCCAAGGTTACGGCAAATAATAAGATCAACAGAATACCAAGCCAGAACGGGGGGATGGATAAACCAGCAAAGGCGGCAAGGTTAATCCCGTAATCGCTTAGTGAATACGGACGTGTCGCCGCAAAAATACCTGCGGGAAGGGCGATCACCAAGGCTAACGTGAGACTGGAAATCAATAAGCCGAGCGTATTGCCAAGGGCAGGGATGATTGCATCCCAAACTGGCTGTGCGTAAAGACGCGAATACCCAAAGTCTCTGGTCAGTGCAGCGCCAAGCCAATGCAGGTAGCGTGACCAAAGTGGCTGATCTAGACCATAGATCGCCCGAAGTCGGATCGCATCTTCAGACGTAATGTCGGGATCAGCAGAGATCATCAGATCAACGGGATCGCCGGGCATTAAGCCAATCAGTACGTAAATGATGAAAGACATCACAAACAAGACGATCAGAGAGTGCAAGCTACGGCGGGCCAGAAAAGACAACATAAACAGAGACTAGCACCCAGAAGTTAGAAGCGAAAAACGCTTAGTTTGTTGCTGCCCAATCTTCCACCCAGAGGGTTGTTGGAAATTGGTGCCCGGTCGGTGTTAAACCTGAAAGCCATTTTGGCAAAATAAACGCATTCGCCCGAAAATATAATGGCAGCGCAGGCAGGTCTGTTGCATAGATGTTTTGTAATTTATACCAAAGTGCTACGCGTTTGCCCCGGTCCAACTCGGTTTCGATGACTTCAAGTAAGGCATTCATTTCAGGGTTTCTGTAACCTGTATAATTCTGCCCAGCCCAATTGTTGCCGGCCGTTGGGATATCATCAGAATGCAATGTTGTAAGCGGCACACTCTCGGGTGCAGAAATCCATGCGAACATCGCCATCGCATCAAATTTACGTTTGGTCACAGTTTCGCCAAAGAAGATACGCGCAGGCTCGTTCTTAATGCGAATATCGATACCCACAGCTTTCCATTGGCTTTGCAGAACCTGCTGCACCAATTCGCGTGTGCGATTGCCCGCGGTTGTCATGATATCAAACCGCAACGGCTCACCAGCAGCATTCATACGAATGCCTTTAACTTTATTAGACCAACCGGCTTCGTCGAGTAATGCATTCGCTTTGGCAAGATCGAATGGATAGGTTACTACGTCTTCATCAAACACCCAATCAAGCGGGTTCACGGATGAATGTGCGACAGGTTGCTTGCCACCAAATAGCTGCTCAGAAATTGCTTTGCGGTCGAGCGCGTACATTAATGCCTGTCGGATTTTCTGGTCTTTCAGAATTGGGTTATCAAGCATCAGGTCGATATGCTCGTAAATAAGGCCCGGCATATAAGTGATATTGAATTTCTTGCCGTGGCGCTTTTCAAATGCCAGCGCCTGATCAACGCTTAGGCCCAACTCGCCAGAAATCATGTCGACCCCACCAGAAAGCAAGTTTGCTTCGAGTGTTGCGGTGTTTTCAATAACGCGGACAGTGATTTTTTCGAACGCGGGCTTTTTCCCCCACCAATGTGGATTACGCTCAAAAACCATATGCGACCCGGTTTTTTGCGTTGCCATGATATAAGGGCCCATATAAAGGCCTAGATTATTGGCATCGGTATCAAATGCGGTTTGAGTGCGGTACGCGGCTGGATCTTTAAATTTCGCTCGCTCAATATGTGCAGGCAACAGATTGAGGCTAGAGATATCGTTGTAATCGAATGTGCGTCGATCAACGTGCAGCGTGAAGGTCTTGTCATTGATCTGATCAATGCTGAGGATACGTCGATATCCTTCTTGCGCAGAAACACCTGACTTGGGATGTTTACCTACTTCCCATGTAAAAATCACATCATCAACATTAATGGGCATGCCATCGCCCCATTTTGCCGCATCTAAAATTTTGTATGTTACCGCAATGCCGTCTTTGCCATCAGGTGTTTTTTCTAGAACGGCGCCCCCGTTTTCTAATGTTGGCAGTGTCTCACAAAGCATGCAGATGACTTTCCAACTCGCATCTGTTGTTGTGATAGGGCGCCTGGATAAGCCGTGGACATATGATTTCGCCAACATGGAGTCGATATTGGGATGGAACGTCGCCGGGTATTGGGTGATACCAATTACCAAATTCGATTTGGCTGAGGCTTGATGTGAGTGCACGCCAAGGCCAAATATTAAAACTCCAACGAAAAAATACGACCATAACGATTTCATGTGATCTCCTTGTGCCATTATACTGATCAGATTATCACGTGAGATGATTCAAGCCAGCGATGACATGAAGTGGACGAGGAATAATTATGACGAATGGTATTACGGTTTTTGGTGAATGTGTCTGGCTTTCGAGCGGTTGGATGGAGAACGTTGCAATCAAAATCGATCCAATTGGTACGATTACGGACATTGAGACCAACGCAAAGTATGAATCGTCCCTTATGGCGCGCTTGCCTGGACCTGCAATACCGGGGATGCCAAACCTTCATTCGCATGCGCATCAGCGTGCTATGTCTGGCTTAAGTGAATTCCGGGCGTCTGGTCCCGGTGGTGAAGATAGCTTTTGGACGTGGCGGGATGTCATGCATCGATTTGCTGAGGTGCTGACTCCTGAAATCCTCGAAGCCGTTGCAACTCAATTATATGTTGAAATGGTTAAAGCTGGATACACGGCGGTTGGTGAATTTCACTACATCCATCATGGACCAAATGGAGTGGCGTATGATGACCCTTCTGAAATGTCGATGGCACTCATCCGCGCGGCAACTTGGGCTGGTATCGGCATAACGTTGCTTCCGGTCCTTTACGAGAACGGGGGATATGCGGGTAAGCCAGCAAATGCAGGCCAACGCCGATTTATTTCAACGCCTGATCAGTTGCTAGACATCATCAATGCCGTTGAAACTATCCATAAAGCGGATCCGCAAGTTCGAGTTGGCTTTGCGCCACATAGTCCCCGTCAAGTGACGCCTGAAGGTATGAAGGCCGTATTTGATGGCGTGACGGCAATGTCCGCTGATGCGCCGATACATATTCATGTCGCGGAACAAGAAAAAGATGTCACAGAGTCTGTTGAGTTCACGGGGAAAAGACCTGTCGAATGGGTTTTGGAAAACTTTGATGTCGGCACAAGATGGTGCTTGATCCATGCGACGCATCTTATCGAGAGTGAGATATCAGCATTAGCAACATCGGGCGCTGTTGCTGGATTATGTCCTGTGACAGAGGCCAATCTTGGCGATGGGATATTCCCGCTCATCCCTTATTTGGAACAAGGTGGTCGCATTGGTATTGGTTCTGATAGCCATAACTCGGTGAGTATTATTGAAGAGCTGCGCCTCCTCGAATACGGACAACGCTTGATCAAGCGCCGTCGTAATTTGGCTGCACCGGGCCCGGGTGGATCGACAGGGGTTCGGCTTTATGCGGATTCATTGAAAGGTGGGGCGCAGGCATGTGGGCGACCCATAGGTGAGATTTCTAAAGGAAAGCGCGCTGACTTTGTTGTTCTAGATTCTGCGCATCCCAATCTGATTGATCGATCAAAAGACAATTTGATTGATTCTATGATCTTCAGTGGCAACACACCAAAATTCCAGGAAGTCTGGATTGGTGGTAAGCGACAAGTTGCCAATGGTCGTCATGTTCGTGAGCAAGACACCTTGGATACCTATAGTAATGTCATTCGTGGATTGGATTTCTGAGATAGCCGGAAATGGCCCTTTAAGAATATAGAATGAAGGTCTACATGAATATTCTCAGATAAAAATAGGATCCTTTGTCATATGACGCCCGATATTCGCTCAGCCCGTTTGTCTTTAGTGTTTGCAAGTGTTGCCCACACGTATAGCCACCTTTTTCAGCCACTTTATTATGTGGCAGTGTTAACGCTGGAGGATGAGCTTGGCCTGACACACGGCGAAGCTATTCAGCTCGCAATCTTAGGGGGCATGCTGTTTGGGTTTGGCGCCCCATTGGCCGGATGGCTTGGTGACAGATGGGGCGCTGTAACGATGATGTCGATTTTCTATATCGGCACTGGTGCAGCAATGGTGTTAACTGGATTTGCTCAGGCACCTTGGCAAATTATGGCTGGGCTAGGCCTAACGGGACTTTGTGCATCGATTTATCATCCGGTTGGTATTGCGTGGCTCATTAAAAATGCTGTGAACCGTGGCACTGCACTTGGGATCAATGGAATTTTTGGTGGGCTTGGCCCCACCATTGCGGCGCTTACAGCTGGAACCATCATTACGTTGATGGGGTGGCGTGCCGTATTCATTATTCCAGGGATCATCATCTTAATGACGGGTGCTGCTTTTATGGTTCTGGTGGCCAAAGGTGCTATTGTAGAAAGTCAGACAGATCGGGTGCCGAGCCCTCCTGCTAAAAAAGGCGATGCGGTTCGCGTCTTTTGTGTTTTAGCATTCTCAATGCTGTGTACTGGTGTGATCTATCAGGCGATGCAGTCTGGGTTGCCAAAGATGTTTCAGCTTCGGCTTGAGGATGTTTTATTAGGTGAAGTATTAGGTGTTTCCACATTGGTTGCGGCCGTATTTTTCATTGCTGGCTTAATGCAAGTTATTGGTGGATGGCTCGCCGATAAGACATCACCAAAGTATGTTTATATTGGTGCCTTTGTTGTCCAAATCCCGCTTTTGATATTATTGGCGAGTGCTGCTGGATCGCTTGTGATCGTCTTTGCCGTCATGATGATATCTGCGAACAACGGCGCATTGCCTGCTGAAAACGTTATTCTTGCCCGCTATGTGCCGCGGTCGCGGCGATCGCTGGCTTTTGGTTTCAAGTTCGTCTTGGCGATTGGTTTCGCGACTTTAGGCGTGCAGCTTGAGGCCGTGCTATTCGATAATACGGGCGAGTTCTATTGGCTCTATATGTTGCTGTCCGGGATTTCATTGGCTGGTGCATTCGCAGTTTTGATACTTCCAGGTGACCGGCAATCAAACGCAACTCCACAACCAGCAGAATGATTTAAACGGTTAACGCTTGATCTAAATCCCGGATCAGATCGTCGGCGTCTTCGAGGCCGATGGACACGCGGATGGTGGCAGCCGTCGCACCTGCAGCTTCGCGTTGTTCGTCGGTCAACTGACGATGTGTCGTTGATGCGGGATGCAGTACAAGCGACTTGGTGTCACCGATGTTAGCAAGGTGAGAGAATATATTTACGCGCTCGACCAGTTTGACGCCTGCCTCGAAACCACCCTTTAGACCAAAGGTGAAAACAGCACCGGCACCTTTTGGCAGATACTTTTTAGCCAAATCATTGTAAGGGCTGGAGGCAAGTCCGGCATAGCTGACCCAATCGACGGCTTTGTGCCCTTCAAGGAATATTGCAACTTTCATTGCGTTCTCGACATGTCGGTCCATACGAACGTGGAGGGTTTCTACACCTGTGATGATGTTGAATGCATTCGTTGGCGACAGGGAAGGGCCGAAGTCCCGCAAGGCGACGGCGCGCGCCTTCATTGTGAAGCCAAAGTCTCCAAACGTCTCAAAGAACGTGAGCCCGTGATAGGC
>DGOK01000053.1 GCA_002389385.1 Rhodospirillaceae bacterium UBA4468
GTTGAGAACAAATTTTGCCGATGTTGCTGTACCAGACTCGCGCGTTTGCCAGCCTGTTTAGCTGCAACAAATTGACGTTTCGCCTCTATTTTTTCTGTTATCTTACCAATGATTTTTCGTTTACCGACGGTCATTTCCAATGAATCAACGGCACTGTCTGTTGGCAATGGGTATGTGTAAATTGCTTCAGTCCACTCATCACTCTCATTGATAAACGTATGACGCATTCGATATCGGACAATTGGCCCGCTAACTGACGCTTCTATCTCCGTATGAAGTAAGGGTGCTGGCACAACCATTCCTGCTTCATCTCCTGGCAAGAACAGACCACCTTTATCCATCATTTGAGATGGCACTGCGGGCCCAGCCATCGTCACACTCGTCACCAAAAGTGATAATAAAAGTGCGACAGCATTTAAAAACAAAAACAGGTGTATATGATCGCGGCGCATTGAAAATCCTCCAGAAACAATACCGAGGATGTAGTTCACGATGAATTTGCGGCATCAATATGCGATAATTGCGTTGTTTTCTTGGCAGACGCTTGCCGACAAACAAGCAGGAGCGTAAAGTTTTCCCTCATTAAGCTGTATTTAAATTCACTCTCCGGAGACTTCATATGTCGATCGTCGCTAAGCGCCTGAGCGTTATTAAACCATCCCCAACAATTGCCGTTAGCCAAAAGGCTCGTGACCTCCAAGCAGAAGGTCGTGATATTATCTCACTTGGCGCTGGCGAACCTGATTTCGATACGCCGCAGCATATTATCGACGCTGCGAAGAAAGCTTTGGATGAGGGCATGACCCGCTATACAGCGGTGAACGGTGTTCCAGAATTGCTAGATGCAATTTCAGCAAAATTTAAACGCGACAACGATCTCGATTATGGCCGCGATGAAATTCACGTCAGCTGCGGGGGCAAGCCTGTCATTTTTAATGCGATGATGGCGTCTCTGAACCCTGGTGACGAAGTTATCGTCCCAGCCCCATATTGGGTCAGCTATCCAGATATTGCTGTGTTATTCGGTGGCGTGCCTGTGATTGTCGATTGCCCCAAGGAATCCAACTTCAAGCTGACACCAGAGCAACTCGAAGCAGCGATCACACCAAAGACCAAATGGTTGATCATGAACTCACCATCCAATCCTACGGGCAGTGGCTATACCGAAGCTGACCTCAAGGCACTTGGAGATGTGTTGAAAAAGCACGAACACGTATGGATCTTCACAGATGACATCTACGAGCACCTCGTCTATGACGACTTCAAATTCAAAACAATTGCGCAAGTAAACCCTGAACTAAAATCACGTACATTGACCATGAATGGCATGTCTAAAGCCTATTGCATGACAGGTTGGCGTGTCGGCTTTGCTGGCGGTCCAAAAGAAATGATCAAGGCAATGACGATGGTACAGTCCCAGTCGATCACGCATACGGCTGCAGTTTCACAAGCTGCATCAATTGCGGCATTGAATGGCTCCCATGATTTCATTGCATCAAATAATGCTGTTTTCAAAGAGCGTCGTGACTTGGTTGTCAGCATGCTTAATCAAGCAAGCGGTTTATCGTGCGCAACCCCAGAAGGGGCATTCTACGTCTATCCATCTTGCGAAGGACTGATCGGGAAAAAGGCACCTTCTGGTAAGGTTATTGAAAATGATGAAGACTTTGTGACGGAGCTTCTCGAATCTGAAGGTGTTGCTGCGGTCCATGGCGAAGCATTTGGGTTGAGCCCACACTTCAGGATCTCTTACGCAACGGCAACAGATGTCTTAGAAGACGCATGTCAGCGTATTCAAAGATTCTGCGGTTCGCTAAGCTAATCACCTCATAATTTATCAACAGAAAACCCCCAGCCTAAAACTGGGGGTTTTCTTTTTGTGACCCTAAAACAGATTTGTATTAAGTCGGCATACTTTTCTGCATCACTTCGGTCATACGTCGAATAAATGCTTGCGGGTCGAGCACTGGCTCCCCCTCAATGATCAAGGCCTGATCCAGCAAAAGAAATGCGGCGTCATCAAGCAACGCATCTTTGCCCTTCTGTTTTTCCGCAACACCCGCCAAGTTCATAATCAGCAAATGCTTTGGATTAACTTCCAAAACACGCGGCGAACCTTGATCAATTTGCTGATGTTGTTTAAGCAAACGCTCCAGATGCATGTCCATGTCTCCTTCTTCGGCAACAAGGCATACAGGACTGTCTGTCAGGCGGCTTGATGTTCGTACGTCTTTAACTTTATCGCCAAGTGCGATTTTAAAAGCAGCGGTAAGCGCATCCATACCTGCAGGCATATCTTCTTTGGCTTTATCTTTATCATCGCCATCTTTGTCATCACTATCACCATCTATTTTAGATAGATCGACATCGCCTCGGGTCGCAGATTTAAACTGCTTCTCATCATACATACCAACAGCTGGCATCCAGAACTCATCGACAGGATCGGTCATGAATAAGACTTCGATCCCTTTGGCACGGAACCCTTCAAGTTGTGGGCTCCGGGCCGCCGCTTCGGCATCAGCGCCAGAGATATAATAGATTGCGTCTTGGCTTGCCTTCATCCGTGAGACGTAATCTTTAAGGGATGTCCATCCTTCGACTGATGATGACTTGAAGCGAACAAGTTCCATGAGGCGGTCTCGGTTCTCAATGTCCTCGTGGATTCCTTCCTTCAAAACCATTCCAAACGTTTCCCAGAAAGTTGCGTACTCTTCTGGCGCTTTTTCTGCCTTCTTTTTAAGTTCGTTCAGCACGCGTTTCATCAAGGCTTTACGGATTTTAGCAACGGCTGGGTTATGTTGCAGCATCTCGCGACTAACATTGAGATCAATGTCTTCGCTATCAACAACACCCTTCAAGAAGCGCATATAACCGGGGATTAAGGCTTCACAATCATCCGTAATGAATACTCTGTTCACATAGAGTTTGAGGCTACCTTTGCGCTCAGGATGGAACAGGTCGAATGGGCGGCTAGAAGGGACGAACAACAAGTTCGTGTAACTAATGGCGCCTTCCACTTTGTTATGGAGTGTCAGCCAAGGCTCATCAAAAGCCATTCCCACATGATGATAAAATTCATTGTACTGATCAGCAGTGATGTCTTTTTTCTCACGTGTCCAGAGCGCCGACGCACTATTCAGTGTCTTATCTTCTTCGCTATCTTTAGATGCTTTCAAGATAACCGGTTGCGCAATGTGATCGGAGTACGTTTTGACAACATTCTCGATGCGAAGCACTTCCAAGAATTCTTTTGCGTCTTTTTTCACGTGGACAATGACGTCAGTGCCACGCTCTTCACGTGTTGCGCTTTCAATATCGAATGCACCCTGGCCATTTGATGTCCAACGCCATGCATCGGTATCGCCAGCTTTCCGGCTAACAACTTCGACTTTATCCGCAATCATGAAGCTGCTGTAGAAACCAACACCAAATTGACCAATCAAAGCCAACTTTGCATCTTCTCCGTCAGATTGTGCGTCTTTAAGGCCATCCACAAAGGCTTGCGTGCCAGACTTTGCAATCGTGCCCAGCGCATCAATCATGTCGTCCTTACTCATTCCGATACCGTTATCCGATATGGTCAAAGTCTTTGCTTTGGGATCAACGGCCAATGTAATGGCGAAATCACCATTGCCACTGAGGAGTTCCGGTTCTGTTAGCGAATGATAGCGTAATTTGTCACAAGCATCAGATGCATTAGAGATAAGCTCGCGCAGAAACACTTCTTTTTGGCTATATAAAGAATGCGCCACAATATCGAGAATCTTCCCGACTTCGGCCTGAAAGGAATATGTTTCTTTAGTCATCGTAATTTTCACCCCCGTGAATACATATTTATTCGCCCTGCCAATGAATTAGCAGGTAAACTTATTTGCCCGATATGTGCCGAAAATGTTGGTACTGCAACCCCTGAATAGGCAGAATTTACCCTTAAGAGGCTGTTTCCTCGGTCGGCGGGCCAATTTTACGTATAGTATCCAGCAATGCATCAATATTAACTGGCTTCTCGAAACCGCCTTCAGCGCCGATCTTAACCGCTGCTTTAATGTAAGATTTATGCAGTCACATCAGGCATGGGTGATTTGTCTGCGAAAGACACGATTAAAGCAGCGGTTAAGATCGGCGCTGAAGGCGGTTTCG
>DGOK01000057.1 GCA_002389385.1 Rhodospirillaceae bacterium UBA4468
ACCTACGGCCTGCCAAAGCGGTTCTACTTCAAACACATAGGCGAAAAACAGCCACGTTATCAATGGGTAAATAAAGAGCTTAATCATGCTCACCGATGCCACTTCGGAAAAGCCGTGAAACAAGGGCTTTCCAACCATGAATAGCCCAATGGCGAATAACGCAGATGGACCGGCGGCACCTGATAAAATTGAGCAAAATGTTTCAACGGGTGCCGGGAGAGCGAGGCCAGTAAACGACCAGGAAATCCCCGCGACCGATGACACCATCAGAGGATTCCGCACCAGTGACTTTGTTACATCCACCGCTGCCTTAAGCCCTTTCTGTCCCCTAAGATCTGATTCAATAAGAACCGCAAATACAGGGATCATAATAATGCTTTGAAATACAGTTGCGACAATGGCTGGCAAAGCGCCTGCTTCACCAAATGCAATGATGCACAGCGGAATGCCCATGTATCCCGTGTTGCCAAAAATCGAAACCATCCCAAACATTGACTGCTCAGCCAGCCGAGTTTTAAAGACAACCCGCGCGAAGAAGATGCCAATGATCATTGTGATAACACTGCCCGCAGCAAATGCACCCAGGTATGGCCAATTGAAAATCTCAGAAGACACCACGCGCGCCATTGAGAAAAACAGCAACACAGGAAGCGCCACAAAATAAACGAACTTATTAATCGCCTCGGAACTCGCCGGACCCAAGACACCCAAGCGGCCGCACGCATACCCCGTCAGGATAATCGCAAAGACAGGTAAAACGACGTTAAATATGGGTTCCATTGTTTGCTTTGCCTCAAGGCACAATATTATGTTGGACGATCCGGTTTTAAGCTGTTGCGACAGCCCAAACAAGAAACACATTACAGACGTAAGGATAAATGCATATGACAACGCTCCAGGGACAGAAAACCGGCTTTATTGGCTTGGGGCTCATGGGCAAACCCATGGCGCGAAATCTTGCCAACGCTGGCGCAGATTTGATCGTTCATAATCGCTCATCAGCATCTGTCGATGAGCTTGTTAGTGAAGGCATGGCAGCAGGCGGCAGTCCATCAGGCACAGCACAAGGTGCAGACATCATCATTATGATGTTGCCTGACACCCCCACCGTGGAAAAAATTCTCTTAGGCGAAAACGGCGTATTGGTAGGACTAAAGCCCGGGTCACTTGTCATTGATATGGGGACGACGAAAGTACCTGTCACACGGGCCTTCGCAAAAGCCGTCGAAGACAAAGGTTGTGACTATCTTGATGCCCCCGTTTCTGGCGGCACCATTGGTGCTGAGAATGCGACACTCACCATTATGGCAGGTGGCACTGACGCAGCTTTCAAGCGTGCGCATCCCATCTTGAATGTACTCGGCAGTCGTATCACACATATTGGCAGCGCCGGAACCGGCCAGGTCGCCAAGGCTGCAAACCAGGTCATTGTTGGGCTTAACATTGGCGCCGTTGCCGAAGCGTTGACCCTCGCCAAACATGCGGGTGCAGATCCCGCAAAAGTTCGCGAAGCCCTTGCCGGTGGATTTGCGGATTCCCGTATTCTTGAAGTTCATGGCCAACGCATGATCGACGACACGTTTATGCCGGGTGCGCGAGCAACAGTCCAACGCAAAGATATGGATCAGGCTTTAGAACTCGCAGCCGAACTTGGCATTGAACTACCTGCAACTAGCCTAAGCCGCGACCTTTATGACTGGCTGATTGAAAATGGCGGTGCCGACCTTGACCACGCTGCCCTCATTAAAGCGATTGATCGATACTAATCAATTTGAGGCCAGGCCCAAGTTGCCAGAATGTTAGGTGAACCGGTTTCGGTCTTTTGTATCAAGTACGAATTACCATCTTTGAAATTATCACCAAATACACTTTGGATCGCGGGTGTGACCGAATGAATAACAACGTATTCGGTCCTTATCGATTGCCAGTATTTGGAAAGCGCTTCTGCTGATATGTCATGGAATGCCGCTTGATATCCAAAATTATGGGTCACATCAGAGATTTCATAGCGCAACATAAGGCCAGATTCACCTGAACCTTTTGGGTCAAGGACACGCACACCGGCATTAGGCTCAATGCGGGAAGCGACGTCTACGCCAACTAATCGGTAGTGACCGTAGGCAGGCTTTTTGTCGAAACGAATTTTATGCGCGAAGATCATAGGCGCTAAAAGCACAAGTATCGCAGGCAACCACTTCAATCGACTGATTGAGAATTGCGCCCTATATCGCGCAATCAACATACTACCAGACAACCCGACGACAAGCATTGCGAGACCACCTAGTTGCTGGTTATAGCGCCAATATGAAGCGATCGTTTTCGCTTCATGACCGTGGAAAACAGCAACATAACAAAAAGCCAAGAAAACCGTATGGCCAAGAAAAATAAGCCCAATAGTTAACATTGCACGGCTATATTCTGTGGATCCTATGATGAGTCCTCGAACACCAAAAACAATCGCAATCAGCATTGCTGCGAGGTAAGCACTTTTCTTTAAAAGGACATACCCCATTTTATATAAGATGGATGGGATAAGTTCAGTTTGCCACATCTCAAAAGGCTTGATGACAAACTCCCGCCCTTGTAATTCATTCGCCACATAATGACGCCACCCCCCATAGGCAAGAATACCAGGGGTCGCAGCAATTGTTATACATTGCAGCAATGCCAGCAATCTTATGCGGCTGTCCACGAGGCCAACGAAGAATAGTGCGCCAAGGCCCAGGCCAAATAATTCCAATGTCGATTGCTTTAGGCTGATAAGAATAGCAAATGCCAAGCCCGCCATGAGAGCCCGACGTCGTGCCCGCTTGATATCACTAACCGCGAGTGCCTCTAACATCGACCATCCGATCAACACGCCCACTGCCAGCGTCACACT
>DGOK01000001.1:0-27766 GCA_002389385.1 Rhodospirillaceae bacterium UBA4468
ATCGGTTTCAGGTGACCAAGGGTCAGTCGCGACGCGTTCAATCTTGTCAGCAAGGCCTGCTTCAATAGCGGTGACAGAAACTTTGCGGACATATGGGGATGTTGGTGAATAGCGGAGTTGCATAACTGGTTTCCTCTGATTTGTTATTTTCTATTTGAAATATGGTGTCTGAATGACAGATGTCACTCATTATCTTGGCACAAGTGTGTGGACGAGTGCTTGCCCGGTCCGGCAAACACTCTAAGGTTTTATTATGTGGTCTGATGTAATCGATCTTAGAGAATTTTATGCGCGTCGTGTAGGGCGTAATGCGCAACGTATGATCCGTCGCCAATTGCGGATCATGTGGCCAGACTTGAAAGGTCTTCGGATTCTGGGTCTTGGCTTTGCGACACCTTACCTCAGCATGTTCCGTGAAGATGCCGATCGTGTGCTGGCTGCGATGCCAGCCGGCCAAGGCGTTTTGCATTGGCCGGTGGGTGAGCGGGGATTGACCATGCTGGCAGATGAAGTGGATTTACCGCTACCAGATCTATCGATGGACCGGGTCTTGATCGTTCATGCGCTTGAAAGTGCTGAGCAGGTGCGACCGCTCCTCAGAGAAGCCTGGCGTATACTTTCAGATTCTGGGCGATTGATTATTGTTGTGCCGAACCGACGAGGGCTCTGGGCGCGGTTTGAGCAAACACCGTTTGGATATGGACGTCCTTATTCGAAAGGGCAATTAACCCGATTGCTACGGGATAATATGTTCATGCCGATGGAAACGTCGCGCGCGCTTTTCTTCCCGCCTTTTAATAGCAGCATTCTACAAGGTTCCGCAGCCGCTTTAGAAAAAGTGGGCGCGCGATTGTTTCCTGCGGCTGGCGGTGTCAATGTTACAGAAGCCGTAAAACAAATGTATGCAGCGACAATGATCACGACTGGAAAACGAAAGAAATCCATGAACGCTGTGCCAGGCCGGAGCCAGGGATACAATCGTGAACTGGACGAACGTCAATGACGGCAACCTTTGATACGACACGTTGCCGTGTTGCCGAGATTGAAGCTGTGACGGATGACATTCGGATTCTGCGGATTGTCGCAACGGATACGCCTTTGTTCGATTGGCGTGCGGGTCAGTATGCGAGTTTTAAAATCAACGGATTCGAAGCGCGTGACTATTCGATTGCCAATGCACCGGGTGAGGACTTCATCGAATTGCATATCCGTCGTTCAGGCGCGGGCGGGTTTAGCGATTTCATTTGTGACGACCTCAAGCAAAACGAACCCATCGATGTTAAAGGCGCTTTTGGTGGCGCGTATTTCCGCGAAAACCACAAAGGCCCATTATTGGCCGTCGCTGGTGGCACGGGACTAGCCCCGATGAAGGCCGTGGTCGAAGCGGCGATTTCATGCAGTCTGCAACAAGAAATTCATTTGTATTTCGGTGTGCGTGACGAGTCTGAGATTTATTTTGAGCGCCACTTTATTGATCTCACGCGGACCAACCCGAACTTTCGTTTTGTATCCGTCATATCGGAACCAAAAGAGCATTCAGGTCGGCGACGTGGCTTGGTCAGTGATGCGGTCGCAGCAGACTTCCATTTATTATACGGCTTTCAGTGTTATCTTGGCGGGCCACCAGCCATGGTGGATGCCTGCGCCAATATGTTGAAGCTGAAAACAGTCCCTAAACATGATGTTTTTGCGGATGCCTTTTACCGCGAAGAAGAAATGCGTGCGATGGGTGAGCCTCGCCTGAATTGGACGTAATACGTCGACGGGATTGATGCGCCGCCCGGATCGGCGTAAAACCCGCGCATGACCTATCAAGTCAAAGAGATTTTCTACACCCTGCAAGGGGAAGGACGCCAAGCTGGCCGGGCGTCAGTGTTTTTGCGTTTTGCTGGCTGTAATCTGTGGACCGGGCGGGAAAAAGACCGGGCCACGGCTGTGTGCACTTTCTGTGATACGGATTTCATTGGAACAGATGGACCAGGGGGCGGCGCATTTAAAGACGCAGCGAGCCTGGCCGAAGCCGTTGCGGCCCAATGGCCGTTTGCGCATGAGGGCGCGCCATATGTTGTTATGACTGGGGGTGAGCCGTTGCTTCAGGTCGACACGCCGTTAATTGATGCGCTACATGAGCAGGGCTTTGAAATCGCTGTTGAAACCAATGGTACGATTGCGGCGCCGGACGGGATCGACTGGGTATGCGTTAGTCCAAAAGCCAACGCTAAGTTAAATCAAACACGCGGCAACGAATTGAAGCTTGTCTATCCACAAACGACCGCAATGCCGGATCGGTTTGAACATTTGGATTTTGACTTTTTCATGTTGCAGCCTATGGATGGCCCAGACGCTCAACAGAATACGGAACATTGTGTCGTTTATTGCCGGGCCCACCCAAAGTGGCGATTGAGCCTGCAAACCCATAAAGTATTAGGCATCCCGTGATGCGGATGATGCGTATTCGATAATAGGAAGTGTGATGGAAATTTTTAAAGAGTTCACGTTTGAAGCCGCTCACGATCTGCCGAACACGCCAGAAGGGCACAAGTGCCGGCGTTTACACGGTCACAGCTTTCGGATACGCTTAGCCGTTGAGGGTGACGTTGATCCTGATACCGGGTGGGTGATGGATTTTGCTGAGATCAAGGCGGCATTCAAACCAATCTGGGATCGCCTCGACCATCATTATTTGAACGACATTAAAGGTCTTGAGAATCCAACATCGGAAGTCATCGCCAAATGGATATGGGCAGAACTCAAGCCTGCGTTGCCAATGCTATCCGAAGTCGAACTTTGGGAAACATGTACAGCGGGCTGCACGTACCGAGGCGACTGAGTTAGCCTCTTATTCCAGTGAGAAGTAATCTAGATACGTGAGTTCCTTCTCCCTTGGGAGAGGTGATGAAAAGCCTGAGGTTAGAGATACTGATGGCTCTGGTTTCCGGCCTGCGCTGGAATGAAGAACTTTTATTGTTATATGCTAGCCGCGCCCGCGGTAAGATTGAACGCCTTGATCCGGGAGCCAAACGCCTTTAGGTGGTTCGCCTGACTGATAAAACACATCAATAGGAATACCACCGCGTGGATACCAATATCCACCGATACGCAGCCAATGCGGCGCGGTTGCCGAGATAATTTTTTGCGCAATATCGATCGTGCATTGCTCGTGAAAGCCCGGATGATTCCGAAAGCTGGCGAGATAAAGCTTGAGCGACTTGCTCTCAACAATGCTTTGTTCTGGCACGTAATCAATCACGAGGTGTGCGAAGTCGGGTTGGCCCGTGACCGGGCACAGAGATGTGAATTCGGGTGCGGCAAAGCGGATCAGATACCGGGTGCCGGGATGTGGATTATCAACAACATCCAGCACCGCTGTTTCAGGGCTATCTGGCATGTCGCTTTGTCGGCCAAGTTGGCTCAATGTTTCATATGTGATGTCAGTCATGTTACTATTCTACGACATCCGATGACACAGATAAATACCGTATCAGTCCTTCCGTGAAGAACATTCTCGTCATCCCCGCGAAAGCGGGGACCCAGGCTATAGCTCGAGATATCTAGGTTCCCGCTTTTGCGGGAATGACGATAGAGAAAATAGAATGCAGTGTGTTAATCAGCGTCAATTTCATCGATATCGCCACTGGTATATTCGGCGCTGAAATCGGTCTGAAACTTGGCAAACGTACCGGCCTCAATTGCCACGCGCATGCCTGCCATCAGTTCCTGATAATAATGCAGATTGTGGCGGGTCAGGAGCATCATGCCGAGGATTTCCTTGGCCATCACCAAATGGTTCAAGTACGCACGGCTATAATTCGTACACGTGTAGCAACTGCAATCCGCATCCAATGGACGCGTATCTTCTTTATGGCGCGTATTGCGCATGTTGAGGGTGCCGCGCCGGGTGAATGCCTGATTGGTGCGCCCAGAGCGTGTTGGGAGTACACAATCAAACATATCAATGCCGCGCGCGACAGCTGCGACCAGATCATCGGGCTTGCCGACGCCCATCAAATATCGGGGCCGATCTTTAGGGAGCTGTGGTGTTGTGAAATCAAGCACACGCATCATGGTTTCGTGTCCCTCGCCAACGGCCAAGCCGCCAACGGCATACCCATCGAAGCCAATTTCGGTCAGGGCCTCGATACTTTCAGCGCGCAAGTCTTCAAATACACTGCCCTGTACAATCCCAAACAAGCCATATCCATTACGTTCTTTGAAAGCTTCTTTGGAACGCTTCGCCCAACGCATCGATAGCGCCATGCTCTCTGCGGCAACGTCTTTTTTGCATGGGAATGGGGTACACTCGTCAAATGCCATGGTTATGTCTGCGTCCAGCATCCGCTGGATATCCATGGACCGTTCGGGGCTCAGGTCGACATAACTGCCATCAATGTGAGAACGGAACCGCACGCCTTCTTCGCTCATTTTGCGAAGCTCGGATAATGACATCACCTGAAAACCACCACTATCGGTCAAGATGGGTCCGGGCCAATTCATAAAGGTATGCAGGCCGCCCAGTTTTTCGATGCGCTCGGCTGTTGGTCGCAGCATAAGGTGGTAAGTATTGCCGAGGATGCATTCAGCGCCTGTTTTGGCAACCCATTCAGGCGTCATCGCTTTGACCGTGGCAGCGGTGCCAACGGGCATAAACGCGGGCGTCTCGAAACTCCCGTGCGCTGTCTGGATACGTCCACGTCGGGCCTGCCCGTCGCTGGCGATTAATTCGAAACCTGTGCCGCTCATGAAGTCACCTCTGTGCGTTCGATAATGCACGCATCGCCATATGAATAAAACCGGTATTCATTCTGGATAGCATGCGCATAGGCCGCTTGCATCCGATCCAGCCCGGCCAGCGCCGAAACCAACATAAACAAGGTTGAGCACGGCAGATGAAAATTGGTCAGCAGTGCATCGATACCTTTGAATGTATAACCCGGTGTAATGAATATATCTGTGTTGCCGTTGAACGCATGGAATACACCGTTTTCGTCAACGGCACTTTCAAGGGTACGAAGTGACGTCGTCCCACAAGCGATGACGCGCCCCCCGTTTTTGCGGGTCATATTTAATACTTCGGCAACATCTGCCGACAATATCGCACGCTCGGTATGCATCACATGATCATCGGTATCATCGACGCGGACGGGTATGAACGTTCCAGCACCGACGTGTAATGTGACGCGGACATCCATGACGCCCGCTGCGCGTACAGATTTCAATAGGCCGTCCGTGAAGTGCAGGGCCGCCGTCGGGGCAGCGACCGCGCCGTCGTTCTCAGCAAACATGGTTTGATAGTCGTTGCGGTCTTCTTGTGTGCCTTCGCTTGGACGTTTGATATAAGGCGGTAGGGGCATCACACCATGTTTTTCGAGCATGGCGATCAGCTCGTGTCCGGCAACGTTAAAGCGCAGTTCGCGTTCGCCCATATCATCCGCGTCAGTACAAGCCGCGGCAAAGCCCGGGCCAAATACAAGATAGTCGCGCGGTTGCAGTTTCCGTGCAGGTTTTGCGAACACACGCCATGTATGCGCATCAACGGGCTGATGCAGCGTCACTTCGATCTTGGTGCCTTCGGGTTTACCCGCATGGGCGGCGTCACCGCGTTTGCCCACAAGGCGTGCCGGAATGACGCGGGTATCGTTAAACACCATCACGTCGCCATCTTTTAATAAGCCTGGAAGGGCATCGACACGAAGATCGCGTAGCGCGGATCCGTCGTTCGGTACGTGCAAAAGCCGGGCGTGATCCCTCGGACGCATTGGTTCTTGGGCAATACGTTCGGTGGGCAGATGAAAATCAAAAAGCTTTAAGTCCATGACGGGCGTTTTTATAGACTTGCGGGCGATGCTACAATCATGGAACTTATATGATAGAAAAACAGTCGCGTTCGAGTGTCGAGCGCACAGTACAATAATTGACGAGGTTTGCTATGATTACGTCTTATTCTTGCCCTGCTTATTCCGTGGTTGAACTTCTTTACCATCGGCAAGCCGATACAGGGCATCATCTGCTTGATCTTGCAATTACTCCTGATCGGTTGGATTCCCGCGGCAATCTGGTCAGTGTATGCACTGAGCCAGTATAACACCGATAAAAAGATCGACGCTGCCCACGGGAAATAAGTCACTCTTGGTTAGAGAGTGACTTCTACGCCTTCTTTTGAAGCTTTTACAACGGCGTCGAGAATCTCGATGCCGTGAATAGCGTCATCAACAGGCACTGCATAGGTGGCGCCATTGGTGACCGTGGCTGCAAAGGCTTCTAGCTCGGCACGTTCCATATCAAAGCCTGGGAATTCCTCGACGGACTTGTCACCGTCGACCATGCGAACTTCGATGCGTTCCTGATCGCGGACTTCGGCCCAGCCTTTGCTGCCGAATACCTGAATGCGCCAGAGTTGCTGGGTTGCGAACAGCGTTGTTAATACGCCGGTCTCGCCGGATTTGAATTTCAATGAGGCAAAGGTTGTGTCGTCGACGGCAACTGGTGCTGCATGGCGTTCACTGACGGCGCGCAAGCTCGCAACCGGGCCCATGATCGACATCATTGCATCCATCATATGCACGCCCATGGCAGTCATGCCACCAGCGGGACTCTCGGTTTCAGACGCGCGCCAATGTTCGTCTGTGTAACGAAGTGCGCCGCTGCCAGAGATATTACCTTCAATGTGCATCAAGGTGCCGAGCGCGCCGGACGTTGCTAATTCTTTGAGTTTAATCATCGCGGGTAAGAAGCGACGATTGAAGCCAACACACAGGGGTAATCCTGCATCGGCCATCGCCTTTGCCGCACGTCGTGCATCATCGGCGTCGAGCGTCAGTGGCTTTTCTGCAAACACAGGCTTGCCAGCTTTGGCTGCCGCAATGATCTGGTCTACGTGTTGCGTATGCGGCGTTGCGAGAACGATTCCATCGATGTTTGGATCATTGAGGAGATCGGAGAAATCATCGCGAAGGTCGATTCCTTTCTCGGCGCAATAATCGACAGCGCGGTCTTTACGCCCCGTTACGCCAGCTGTGAATGTCACAGTGTCTGACTTGCCTTGTACGGAATCAACAAGAACACGTCCCCAACGACCTAATCCGGCCACACCACATCGTAGCATCTATTCTCTCCTTTTATCGGCGGGTTTGACGCGCCGGTTTCGCTCCATCATTCTGAAGCAGTCATTTCTTATCGCTCAATCGGGTGCGACGGTAACAGCTTTTTTCCGAACGGCAATATCATGAGCGAAGAAACAATCGCAAAAACAGGCGAAAAATCTGCCTCAAAACGCAAAGCTGCGATTAAAGGTGCCAGTTTCATGGCGGTGGCAGGATTATTGATTGCCATCACTCATGTCCTTGTTCGTGACTTGTCGTCAGATGTTCATCCCATCCAGATTGCATTTTTTAGAAATCTGGTTGGCTTTCTTATGTTGGTGCCATTTCTGCTTCGTCAAGACCGGGTCCATTGGAAAAGTAAGCAGCCCAAGCTGCAGTTCATTCGCGCCATTATTGGAACGTGCGCGATGTTGAGCTGGTTCACGTGTTTAAGCATGCTGCCTGTTGCTGATGCCACGGCGATCAGTTTTGTGACGGTGCTGTTCATTACGATTGGTGCGTCGATATTCTTAGGTGAGAAAATGGGCATCCGTCGCTGGACGGCGATTGCTGTTGGTTTTGTTGGTACATTAATCATCGTGCGACCCGGAACAGAAGTCTTTGGCCCTGGCGCCATTGTTGCCTTGGGTTCAACTGTTTTTTGGGCTGCATCAATGCTTTGTGTCAAAGTTCTGTCACGGACAGATTCTAGTGTCACGATGGTGTTCTATGCCAATGTCTTCTTCACGATATTTTCGTTCATTCCGGCATTGTTTGTATGGTCGTCGCCCGATCAGCACGCGCTGATCATGATGGCTATTATTGGCGTGATGGCGACGTTGGGGCATTTGTGTATGGCGCAAGCGTTGAAACTCACAGATGCGACGGTGGTCGCGCCGGTCGACTACACGCGGCTTTTATGGGCGGCGGGTATTGGCTACATCGCGTTTAGTGAATTCCCCGATGTCTGGACGTGGGTTGGTGGCACAGTGATCTTCCTGAGCACCATATACATTACGTACCGGGAATCTCAGCGCGGTAAGGCGTCGTCACCTTCTGTAACGCCATCAACAACGGCTGGTACCTGAAGCTTGCTTTCACGGCGGACGATATAAAGAGACGACGCAAAAATGACTAAAGCGCCGACCCAGGTCCAGTAATCGGTCATCTCACCAAATGCAATCCAGCCGATCAGCACGGCGAATGGTAATCTTGAGAAATCCACCGACGCAACAACAGAGGCATCGGTCACTTCAAATGCTTTGGTCAGGAAGATATGCCCAACCACAGCAATGGGTCCGGTTGCTAACAGGAATAACCAAACCTCAAATGACGGCCAGGACCACACGAGTATAGCGGGGATCAGCGCCAAAGGGATCATCAATAAATGAGAGAAGAAGACGACAGTCCAGGCATCATCGCCGCGCGTGAGTGTCTTTATGATCAATGCCGATGTGCCCATAAACATAGCAGAGGCGAGGGCCAGCCAGTTGCCGAGCCCCATCTCGGCCATGCCAGGACGAATAATAATCAGCGCCCCGCAAAATCCGATCAGCGTTGCCGTCCAGCGGCGCATTCGGACAACTTCACCTAAAACCAGGGCCGCACCGACGGTCGTGAATAAGGGGGCCAGGAAGCTCAAGGCTGTGACTTCGCCAATCGGGATCATCGACACGGCGTAGAACCATGTCGACATCGCGCAAAAGCTGACACAGGCTCGGATCATATAAAGCTTGGTTTGTGATGTCCGTATATTTCCAATGCCGCGCTTCATCAGCCAAGGCAGCATACACATCCAGGCGAATACCAGCCGACAAAACACAATCTGCATTGGATCGACGCCAAGCTGCGAAAGGTACCGCCCAAGACCTGCCAGCAATGCAAGGATGGCGCAGGATGCAACCATCCACATGGCACCCTCAAGAGGGCGATTTATACGATTTGGGTCGGCGCCTTGGCGGCGCCGCGGCATTTCCGAAAGAGGTGCTGGTTCGGCCAATGATTAATCCAGATCGATTGGAAAGATGGGGCGACGCAATTTGGTGAACGGTAGCTTTGCGATGTCTTTGCTTGATAGTGCACCGGCATCACAAATGAGGACTTCGCGCGCGATCAGCTGGAATGCGGCCCGGAAATGCTGCATCGATTTGACGATGACAATATCATGCGTACTTGGGTCGATGTCTGCATGCGTGAAGGCTTCGATTTCGGTAAGCTGCAGCCTGTTCGATACAACCACGATTTCCATGCCGCCAGATTTTAGAATGGCCGTCGGCCCCATGTTGTGGGTGACGCCTTTCCAGCGTGGCCCGAGGGCAACGTATGTGCCGTTGGTGATTTTTGTCACCGTGCCTGAGATTTCAATGGGGGCACCAAAGGTGGGGTCTGACTTGCCTCCCAGCATCACGGTTACCTGATTTCCTTCGCCCGCTTTGATGAGTTCTGCTGCGGCGCCCGCATCACAAATTGTCCCAAAGCATGCATTCTGGATACCTGCGTCCAAAAGGCCTTTGAGCAAGAATGTGGAATCGCCGTAAGCGCCTGATCCGGGGTTGTCTGAAAAATCGGCAACGACGATGGGGCCTTTGCCTGGACCATCAGCCATCATGCGATGAATTTCAGAAATTGTCTCGTCGACGCTCAGGTAGGTATTGGAATCGAAATGCCGGGTTTCCCAAACATAATCCATATAATCTTCGGCAATGGCTTTGTAGCGCGCATGATTGCCGTCGCCGGTCACGCAAACGGTTGGCCCTGCTTCTTCCAGGTCTGCAGGAGTGAATCCCGCATGGATACTGACCAGCAATACACCATCGTTTTCAGCTTCGAGTTTGTCCGCCCGCGCCAAAAGCGTTGTCATCGGATTGTCAGTTGTTGTGCGGCCATCGTCCAAGCCTTCGATGGTGTCACGACGTGCTGTGAAAACGTAAGGCTTTACCTCGCCCCGCATTGTACGATCAAGAACGGCAGCGGCTCGCTTTGAGGTCGCGACTTGATCAATATGCGGATAGGTGCGGTATGCACACATTATGTCGGTATGTTCCGTCATCAACGTTGTGACGTTGGCATGTAGATCCAATGTGATTGTAACAGGCACATCTGGACCGATGATTTCGCGAAGGCCTTTGAGTAACTCACCTTCGGCATCATTATAATCAATGCTGGCCATGGCACCGTGCAAATTTATCAACACACCATCAAACGGACCTTGTGTGCGTGCAGCATCATAAATAGCGCTACTACCGGTTTCCCAGGCGTCGCGTGAGATTGGGCCAGACGGCGTGGCCCAGGCGACGACGGTACGAACCAAATCCCAACCATGATCTTTCGCGGCTTGTTCGGTGCCCGTCGGCTCGATCTGTGCGCCTTCGATGGCAGCGGGAACATCGTCGCCAAAAGCGAGGAGATAATTTTGAAAATTTTCACGGGTCGTTGGCAAAATTGAAAATGCATTGCTCTCGTGGCCAAAAAGGCCGGTCAGTACACGAAAGGTCATTTGCTTATTCTCTCTTCAAGGAATTAATCAAGTGGGTGAAGGGTCGCATAAGTTCAGAACTCTTGTCCTGATGCGAGAAGGGCACCTGAAATCGCATCGGCAGTTTCAATTGCGAGGGGGCCAAGTTTTTGGCGTGCATCTGAAAGTTTCCAAGCAGGCGTATATGCCGGGATGTGAACCGCGCCAACGGGTTGGCCACGATAGTCAACAATGGGTGCTGCGATGGCAATTTCTCGCGGAAGCAATTGGGCAAAGGTCGTTGCAAAACCGCTTCTACGCGCTTTTCGTACAGCCTTCATGATTTCTTTCGGATCAACTGTCGTGCCTGGTATGTTTTCGGCATGTAAGGACCGGGCAATAATATCTTCGGCTTTATCAGGTGGCATTCGCGATAAAATCGCGTGACCTGTTGCCGTGCAATACATTGGGATTCGTCTTCCCGGAACTGTGGCAACATAAGCTGCCTTCTGATGTGGAATGCGTACGGTGTAAATTAAACTGGTGTCGTCGCGCTCAGCGAGGTTCATGGTGGTTTGATACACCGCGCCGGCTTCAATGAGTCTCGGCATGGCTGCAGCACCAAGGGAGCTGTGTCGTAAATATGTGAATGCGAGTTCCATTAATTTGCGGGCAGGACGATATCTTCGCGTCGACGTATCTTTTTCGAGAAATCCAAGTTGATGCAGTGTGTTTGAAAATCTTTGGGCAGCACTTTTGTCGAGGCCGGTTCTGAGTGCGATTTCAGTCACCCCTAATGCTGCGCAATCATCGCCGAATGCCGCGAGCACACGGAAACCTTTTTCCAAGGAACCGACATAAAGTGGATGGGCCGTTGGTGCGACAACATTCATAGCTGTTGTGGTAGCTTCGGATTTCCCAATGTTTGACTGTCCATCATTAATTTTCGTAGCATATCAGATAACGTTACATTGTATTAAAATGTAATACAATGTGATAAATAATAAATGGTGCTGCTCGGGGAGTTAAAAATTAAATGTCGTTTCGGCAACGCTTGCCATGGACTCGGCTGCAATTTCATCGAACAATAGTTTTTAATTGGGGTGCGCAATGCGTGCCTCCGCTTCTGGCATGCGCAATGTCATTTAATATCAGGGAGGTAAGAGCAATATGTTCCGCAAAGTAATAGCAATTACTGCACTGGCAGCTGCAGTGACCTTAACGGTCCAGCCAGTTGCACATGCAGGAAAAGCAAATGACGAACTAGTATGGTCGACCAATCGGGAAGCTACGATTGCAGACCCATATTACAATAACACACGTGAGCTGGTAATCATTGGTAACTCGGTTTGGGATGGACTTTTATTCCGTAACCTCGAGACAGGTGAATTTGTGCCCTTGCTCGCCAAGTCATATAAGTGGATTGATAATGTCACGATAGACTTCGAACTTCGTAACGATGTTAAGTTCCATGATGGTTCATCATTTGGCCCTGAGGACGTCGTTTACACTGTAAAACATGTTTCAAACAAAGATAATGGTGTTTTAACATTTAAAAATGTTAGTTGGATGAAAGATGCAGAGAAAACAGGTGCGAACACTGTTCGTATCCATTTGCATAAACCCTTTCCTGCTGCACTAGCATATTTTGCGCAGGCCGTCTTTATGATGCCTGATGGCCATTACACTAGCGCAAAAGCAAATGCGGAAGGCAAGAAGAACTATGGTGCAGTTAAACCTATAGGTACTGGGCCATACAAGATCACTAGCGTCGTTCCGGGTGAAAGCATTAAAATGGTCAAGAACGATGGCTACATGAAGAATGGTCCAAAGGGTCAGCCATCGATTGGGAAATTAACTTTCCGTACACTTAAAGAGATGAACACACAAATAGCTGAACTTCTGACCGGCGGCGTAGATATGATTTGGGATGTGCCTAAGGACCAAGCCGTGAAGCTTAAAGATAGTGGTCGTGCCACTGTCACAAATGCCAAGACAATGCGCATCAGCTACATTGCATTCGACGTTGATGGTGGTAGCGGAAACCCGGCTTTTAAGAACAAAAAAGTTCGCGAAGCAGTCGCCCATGCAATTAACCGAAAATCTATTGTTGAAAACCTTGTTGGCCCCGCATCAGTTGTGATTGATTCTGCATGTCACCCTGATCAGTTTGGTTGTACTCAAGATGTAAAAAAATGGGATTATGATCCAGCTAAAGCTAAAGCTCTTTTGAAAGAAGCAGGTTACGAGAAGGGTATTACCACTGATATCTATGCTTATCGTCAGCGTGAGTTTACCGAAGCTGTAATCGGTGATCTGGCGAATGTTGGTATTCAAGCAAACATGAAGTTTATGCAGTATCGCGCACTTCGCGATTTGGTTTGGAAGGGCACACCGCCAATCCACCATATGACATGGGGCTCAAATTCAATCCCTGATGTGTCAGCTATTACCAGCCACTTCTTCTCAGGTGGTCGTGATGATCCAGCTAAAGATCCAAAAGTTGCTGCGGCACTTAAAATTGCTGATACGTCAGTAGATCCAGAAGTCCGTAAAGCCAAATACAAAGAAGCTTTAGAGATTATTTCTTCTGAGCTTTATTGGCTGCCTATGTTCACATACGCCAAGTATTACGCATATGGGAACGAAGTCGACTTTACGCCAACACCTGATGAAATTCCGCGCTTTTATACAGCTAAGTGGAAGTAATAATAAATTTGATGCAATCGGCCTTGGGCTTTTGCCCTAGGTCGATTGTTGATCAACAATAGGATTTTAAGGCATGCTTATTTATGCCGTCAAACGCCTAAGTGTGGCTATCTTAGTGGCTTTGACTGTTTCACTGCTTACTTTCTCAATGATTTACCTGTCGGGCGATCCGGCGATGGCACTTGCAGGCGAAGCAGCTACTCAGGCTGATATTGAGAATATTCGTCGCGTTTACGGCTATGATCAGCCGATTTATGTACAGTATTTTGATTGGCTTGGAAACGCGCTGAAGGGAAACCTTGGTCAGTCGCACTATTTGAACTCACCTGTTTCCGAAGTCATTTTCACACGCCTCCCAGTTACGATGATCTTAGGTGCATCAGCACTTAGCTTCGGACTATTGCTGGCGATCCCACTGGGTGTTTTGGCAGCGATGCGGCCAAACACGCTCATTGATCGCTTTGCACTTGGTTTGGCGGTAATTGGACAAGCGCTGCCAAGTTTCTGGTTCGCGCTGATCATGATTTTTTTCTTTGGTGTCGCGCTAAGATGGTTACCAATTACAGGCAGCGACTCCTGGCTCAATTTTGTTATGCCGTCGATAGCACTTGGCTACTATATCACGCCAGCCGTGATGCGCCTTACCCGAGCCGGTATGATTGAAGTTTTGTCAAGCGATTACATTCGTACGGCACGTGCTAAAGGTTTACGTCCGAGTATAGTACTTTTTAAGCATGCACTCCGAAATGCGATTATCCCCGTCGTCAGTTTGGCTGCTGTTCAGTTTGGATTCATGCTGGGTGGCTCAATCGTCATCGAGACTATTTTCGCCATTAATGGCCTTGGCCAGTTGGCTTGGGAATCAATCTTGCGGGCAGATTTACCAATGATGCAGGCTATAGTTCTTGTGCTGTCGTGTTTCTACATCATTTTAACATTGGTGGCAGACATTTTAAATGCCTTTCTCGATCCTCGAATTAGGGTGAGCTGATATGACTGATGGATCAATAAAGTCACGCACAGGCGTGCATATTGAAGATCGTATTATTGATGAGCCATCGCCAGGTGAGCGTGCGCGAAAACGCATGTTTAGTCACGTTGGCTTTATGATTGGTGGATTCGTTCTTTTAGTGATTATCGCACTTGCATTTTTGGCGCCACTAATTTCTCCACATGATCCGTTAGATCAGCAGTTAGCACGTAAGCTTATTCCACCGATTTGGCACGACCATTTAAAAGTAACATGGGCGCATCCACTTGGAACAGATCAGTTCGGACGTGATTATCTCTCACGATTGATCCATGGGTCACAGATCTCATTGTTGATTGGTTTTTCTGCAATGCTGATCTCGGGCGTTATCGGAACGGCGCTTGGTGTTGCCGCTGGGTACTTTGGTGGGCGTGTCGACATGGTTGTTAACTTCTTGATCACAACACGGCTGTCGATGCCGGTCATACTGGTGGCTCTTGCTGTGGTGTCGCTGGTCGGTAACTCGCTCACAATTGTGATCTGGGTGCTGGGTCTGCTGATCTGGGATCGCTTTGCGGTCGTAATGCGTTCGACAACGCAACAAGTCCGAAATTTGGATTATGTTGTCGCTGCGCAGGCGATTGGTTGTTCGGTCCCTAGGATTATCTTTACCGAAATTATGCCGAACATTGTGAACAACCTTATTGTTGTTGCAACAATTGAGATGGCGCACGCAATCATTCTTGAGGCTGCCCTGTCATTCCTGGGTCTCGGCGTTCAGCCGCCAGCACCGTCCTGGGGTCTAATGATCGCCGAAGGTAAGAACCATATGCTGTTCGATCCTTGGTTGATCGGTATTCCAGGCACTGCATTATTCATTCTGATCTTGGCAATTAACTTACTTGGCGACGGTATCCGTGACGTCACCGCGCCAGAAAATCGGAATTAGAGGTGACAATGAGTGATCGTATTCTTGAGGTTGAAAATCTCACAGTCGACATTCCCGTCGGGGGTGGCATGTTGCATGCCGTGCAGGGTATTTCCTTTCATGTTGACCGGGGTGAGACACTTTGTATTGTTGGCGAATCTGGTTGTGGAAAATCACTGACATCTTTAGCGGTGATGGACTTGTTACCGTCCAAGGCGTTCCGAGGGGCCAATGTCTTAAATCTTGCGGACGAAGATATGTTGAGCGCTGGTGAGCGTCGCATGTCTGATATCCGTGGCAACACCATGGGCATGATCTTCCAAGAACCAATGACCAGCCTTAACCCGGCTTACACCATTGGCAATCAAATGGAAGAGGGCATCAAGCGGCACAAAAACGTCTCGACCGCTGAAGCCCGTGAACGCGCAATTTACTTGCTTGAAAAAGTAGGTATTACCGGTGCTGCAAGCCGTTTGAGCCAATACCCTCACCAGTTATCTGGCGGTCTTCGCCAACGTGTGATGATTGCCATGACATTGATGTGTGGGCCAAACCTGATTATTGCAGACGAGCCGACGACAGCGCTGGATGTTACCATTCAGGCGCAGATTCTTCTGTTGCTCGCAGAACTGCAGCGTGAATTTGATATGGGCTTGATCTTGATCACCCACGATTTGGGTGTGGTGGCACGGATCGCGGACCGGGTTGCCGTCATGTATGCAGGTCAGATTGTTGAGCAGGGCACTGCCGAACAAGTATTTAACCGGCCAACACATCCTTACACTCAAGGCTTGCTTGAGTGTATTCCAATTCCGGGCAAAACGGATCGAAGCAAGCCGTTAGGATCAATCCCAGGCATCGTTCCATCTTTAATTGGAAAGTTTAGTGCTTGTCACTTTGCCGAACGTTGTCCTTATGCGATGGATGAATGTGTTGCAGAAAATATTGATATGCAGGGCGCGGCTGAGGCTGGCCATGAATATCGATGCCTTTTGGATAACGAGACCTGCGATGCAAATGCACGCAAAAAGGGGGTCGCATGAGCGACATAGTCATCAGTGCCAAAGACGTAACGCGAACCTTTATGATTTCAGCGGGTGCGTTCCGCGGTAAGAAACCGTTGCATGCTGTGAACGGGATTTCCCTCGAAGTCGAACGCGGTGACGTGTTGGCTCTTGTGGGCGAGTCGGGTTGTGGCAAAACAACTTTGGCAAAAATGCTTTTGGGTTTACTGCCACCAAGCCAAGGCACGATAAAATTCGGGGGCGAGCCTGTGTCGGATATTGATCGACTGAAGCTCGCCGGTTTGGTTCAGCCAATCTTCCAAGACCCTTATTCATCGCTTAACCCAAGAAAATCGATTGGATCTATTATTACGCTGCCATTGAGGGTACAGGGTGACCCGAACCCTGAAACATGGCGCAGACGTGGCGAAGAGATGATGGAAATGGTTGGCTTGCCAGCTAGACTGTTTAACAACTTCCCGAACCAGCTTTCTGGTGGCCAACGTCAACGTGTGGCAATTGCGCGCGCCTTGATCAATAACCCTGAAGTGGTGATTTGTGATGAACCGACATCAGCACTCGATGTGTCTGTGCAATCACAGATTCTCAACTTGTTACAAGACTTACGCAAAGAGTTGAATCTTACCTATATTGTCATCAGCCACAATCTGGCTGTGGTTGAGCACATCGCAACCAAGGTTGCCGTGATGTACTTGGGCCGCATTGTTGAGCAAAAAGATGTCGAAAGTTTATTCGCCGCGCCAGAACATCCTTACACACGTGCGCTTCTAGATTCTGTTTTAACGCCTGACCCGTCGATGGGTGTGCCTGATACGCAATTAGGTGCGGCTTACCCGAACCCGGTCAATCCGCCGTCGGGCTGCACGTTCCATCCACGCTGTGCAAAAGTTATGGATCATTGCTCGGCTGTCGCGCCTAAGGCTATTCCGCGGGACGGTGATTTTGCTGAATGCCATTTGTATGACGAGAATGAGGGTAAAGGGCGACAAGCATCATGAGTAATCGCGACACAGCAATTGCCAATGCTTTGGCATGGTTTGATGACGACCAAGGTTATTTCGAAACATTATCAAAACGTGTCGCGGTTCAGACAGAGAGTCAGGAACCTTCTCAGCTTCCAGAACTCTATCGTTATCTCGAAAAATTCATCCGTCCGGACTTCGAAGACATAGGCTATGAGGTTATAGTCTATGACAACCCGTTCGAGGGTCAAGGCCCGGTTCTGCTGGCAACGCGCATCGAAGACTTAGCCTTACCAACAATTTTGGGATATGGGCATGGTGATGCAGTATGTGGGCAAGCTGATCGCTGGACCAAAGGTGAGGGGCCATGGGTCCTAAGCCGTGACGGTGATCATGTTTATGGTCGGGGTACTGCAGACAATAAGGCGCAGCACACAACGTACATGGGCGCACTGAAAGCCGTTATCGAAACCCGTGGCCGGCTCGGATTTAATTCCAAGTTCATGGTTGAAACAGGTGAAGAGAATGGCTCCAAAGGTTTGAGCGAACTGGTTGCGGCTCATAAAGATGCTTTCATGGCCGATGCTTATTTTGCCTCCGATGGTCCTCGCGTGGATATCACCAAGCCCAACCTTAACCTGGGTAATCGGGGATGTTTGAATTTTGATCTGTTGATCGAAGCCCTAGAGGGTGGCCATCATTCAGGTAATTGGGGAGGCTTGTTATCCAATCCGGGTATTGTACTTAGCCATGCCGTTGCTTGTATTACGGACTCCAAAGGCAAAATTCTTGTCGACGGATGGACGCCAGGACCGATTGCGAATTCAGTGCGCGAAGCACTTAACGGCGTCGAGCGTGATGGGGGTGCTCATGCGCCTACGATTAATCAAAGCTGGGGTGAGCCTGGCTTAACCTCGGCCGAAAAAGTCTATGCCTGGAATAGTTTTGAAGTGCTAGCGTTTGTGACAGGCAACCCAAGTAATCCTGTTAATGCTATTCCGCCACGTGCACGGGCGAGCTGTCAGCTGAGATTTGTTGTGGGTACGGACCTTAACAAAGTCGAAGAGAATTTACGCAAACACCTCGACGCGCACGGGTTTGAGCAGGTTGTGATTACGAAACCGTTTGAAGGTAATGACGCAGTGTTCCATGCGGCGCGGACTCCGCCCGATCACCCATGGGCGCAATGGATGCGTCGTGCTGTTGAGCGGACCACAGGTGAAGTCCCTGTCATGATTCCGAATTCTGGCGGCTCAATCTGCAATGATGTATTCCAGGATGTGCTGGGTATTCCGTTTGTGTGGATGCCGTTGAGCTATACGGGATGTTCGCAGCACGCGCCCAATGAACATATTTTATGGTCCCTGACGCGCGAGGGCATGGGCCTTGTCAGTGGCGTTTATTGAGACTTGGGAGACGAAACAACAGCATGGAAACCATGAGCAGAGATAGTGCTATTTCAGCCATCGAAGGATACTTCGATGATGGTGATTTTATGCAGGACCTCGCACGCCGCGTAGCGATCCGCACAGAAAGTCCCGAGCCTGAGCGTCGACCAGAACTTTATCATTACCTCACCGATGAGATGACGCCTTACCTGCAAGCCATTGGCTTCGAGTGTGAAATCCATGAAAATCCGCGCGCAGATGCCGGGCCATTATTGGTGGCAACGCGAACTGAAGGTGCGGATTTGCCAACGGTCATGACCTATGGGCACGGGGATGTGGTGCGCGGTTATGATGACCAGTGGCGTGAAGGCCTTAATCCCTGGGAGATCACCGTAGAGGGTGAGCGTTGGTACGGCCGCGGGACGGCTGACAACAAGGCCCAGCACACTATCAATTTGGCGGCGATGAAGGCCGTGATCGAAGCGCGCGGAAGCCTTGGCTTTAACGTTGTTGCATTGATTGAAACCGGTGAAGAGTGTGGCTCTCCGGGGCTCAAGGAATTCTGCGTAGCGAACAAAGATTTATTTAAAGCAGACGTATTCATCGCGTCAGATGGTCCTCGTTTACAGCCGGGCATGCCAACGGTCTTCATGGGATCACGCGGTGTCTTTAACTTTAAGATGAGCCTAGAGCTTCGCGATGGTGGCCATCATTCGGGCAATTGGGGCGGCTTGTTGGCGAACCCAGGTGTGATCATGTCCCATGCGTTGGCAAGTGTTGTCGATGCCAAGGGTAAATTGTTGATCGAAGACTGGCGCCCAGAGCCAATGACAAACTCTGTACGCCGCGCAATTGCAAAGCTTGAAGTAGGTGGCGGTGATGATGCGCCTGAAATCGATCCTGAATGGGGCGAGCCTGGATTAACACCAGAAGAAAAAGTGTTTGGTTGGAACACTTTTGAAATTCGTGCGTTTGAGACGGGCAATCCCCGCAATCCGGTGAATGCTATTCCGCCGCGTGCTGTTGCGTATGGCCATATTCGTTATGTTGTTGGCACAGACCCGATGGGCTTTTTACCGGCTCTCCGCAAACATTTGGATGCACAAGGTTTTGAAAATATTGAATTGACGGCGGAACGCGATTTTATGAACGCAACCCGCCTTGATCCAGATCACCCATGGGCGCAATGGGCAATTAAATCGATTGAAACAACAGCGAAACAAGAAGTGGCTGTGTTGCCAAACCTTGGTGGTACGCTGCCAAATGATGTGTTCGCAGAAATTCTTGGATTACCAACGATCTGGGTGCCGCATTCATATGCCGGTTGCTCACAGCATGCCCCTAACGAACATGTTTTGGCCCCGGTTTGCCGAAGCGCGCTGCAAATTATGACTGGCCTTTGGTGGGATCTTGGGGATGGAAAAACACCCGCCAGCACTTAAGAAAGTAGGATTGATATGACTGAGCTTTGTGATGAAACCGCAGTCGATCTGCGTCGACGTATTGGCAATAAAGAGATTTCACCTGTTGAGCTTCTGGATAGCTGTATTGCCCGGACCGAGGCCGTCGACGGCACACTCAATGCCATGGTGACGAAGTGTTTTGACCGGGCAAGGGACGAAGCAAAAGTTGCGGAACAAGCTGTCATGGATGGTGATTTCCTTGGTGTTTTGCATGGCCTTCCTGTTGGCATTAAAGACTTGGAATCAACCGAAGGCGTGTTGACGACTTTTGGTTCGAAAATTTATGCCGACAATATCCCGGAGGCCGATCAGGTTTCCGTCGCGAATGTGCGCGACGAGGGTGGTATTGTTATTGGTAAAACCAACACACCTGAATTCGGTGCCGGTGCCAATACGCGAAACCTTGTATTTGGTGCAACGGGCAATCCGTTTGATCCAACGAAAACATGTGCTGGGTCTTCTGGTGGTTCTGCTGTCGCACTCGCTGCTGGCATGGTGCCTATCGCGAGTGGCTCAGATTATGGTGGCAGTTTGCGCACCCCAGCTGCTTATTGCGGCGTCGTTGGGTTTCGTCCGTCGCCGGGTGTTGTGCCATCTGAATCCAAACCAGCTGGACTTTTGCCATTCTCAGTTCTAGGGCCGATGGGTCGTAACGTTCACGATACGGCGTTGTTGTTATCAGCACAGGCGTCTATTGACCCGCGCGACCCGCATTCTGGCAATCTTGATCCGGCCTTGTTTGATCCAATGCACGAGGCCGACTTAGGCTCAATCCGCGTCGCCATGTCGATAGATTTGGGCGCAGCACCAGTTTCAAAAGCGTACCGTAAGCTGTTCAATGAACGCACGGATAGTTTCCGAGGTGTATTTGCCGAAGCGCAGGATAGAGACCCTGATTTCAGCAATATACATGATTGCTTTGAAGTGTTGCGCGGTGTTGTTTTCGTTGGTGCACACGGTGAACGGGTTAAAAACCACCGCGATAATATTAGCCCAAATGTGGTCGATAATGTTGACCGTGGTCTGCTTTACGGATTGGAAGACGTTGCGCGTGCGCACGTTCAACAATCAACAATCGCGCGTAATTGGCTCAGCCTTTTTGATGACGTTGATGTGGTGATCTGTCCTGCCGCAGCAGTGACGCCATTTCCGCATAGTGACTGGTTTGTATCTGAGATCGATGGTGAAGAAAT
Source organism: Rhodospirillaceae bacterium UBA4468 (assembly GCA_002389385.1). Taxonomy (GTDB): domain Bacteria; phylum Pseudomonadota; class Alphaproteobacteria; order Rhodospirillales; family Casp-alpha2; genus UBA4479. The sequence goes on from DGOK01000001.1 coordinate 21,172, forward strand.
GCCAACGTATATGCGCTGGCTGGCTTTATCCTATGCGCCAACAATGGCGATGGCATGTGGTGCCGTGTTGCCATGTGGCCTTGATGATCAGGGGATGCCGTTTGGCATTCAGATACTTGGTGCGCCGGGTATGGATCGTCACGTGCTCGAAGTTGCCGCGTCTCTTGAGCGTGTTCTTGCAGCCAACCCTGCGACCGCACGACCCATTCCCGATATTAAAAAGCTCTAATTTAAAACCATAAGAAAGGCTGACATTTCATGAAGCTCTTTACGGCTTGTCTGGGTACAGAAACCCATACCTCAGCGCCACTCCCGACTGATTTGGCAGCTTTCGAAGACTCCCATCTTGTCCGAGGTGGGGATCATGGACCCGTCCCGCATATGTTTGGTGCACCGTTGGTGATTTGGCGTGAACATGCAAAAGCCAAAGGCTGGGAGGTTGTTGAGAGCTTGTCAGCATTCGCGACACCATCCGGGATTACGGTCCGTAAAGTGTATGAAGATTTACGCGATGAAATTTTGACTGACCTTAAAGCTGCGATGCCGGTTGAAGGCGTGATGCTTAGCCTGCACGGGGCGATGGTTGCCGAAGGTTATGATGATTGCGAAGACGATCTTGTGCATAGAATTCGCGAGATCGTTGGTCCCGATATTCCGTTGGGTGCCGAGTTGGATTTGCATTGCCATATCACGCGGCAGTTTGTCTCTGAAGTGACAGCAATTGTGATCTATAAAGAATATCCGCACACCGACAGCCGCGAGCGGGCTGAGGACTTATGGCGCATCATGGAGCCAACGTTTGAAGGCACCCTGAAGCCTGTCATCAGTCATTTCGATTGCCGTATGATCGGTTGCTATCATACGACCCGCGAGCCGATGAGTTCTTTTGTCGCGCGAATGACGTCACTTGAAGGCAAAGATGGCGTTCTGTCAGTGTCGCTTGGTCATGGCTTCCCATGGGGTGATGTGCCGGCAGAAGGTACGCGCGTGATTGTGGTGACGGATAACGACAAAATTAAAGGCGACCAATTGGCGGAACAGTTAGGCCGTGAACTTTGGGAAATCAGAGACGAGATCACGCCTGTATTTGTTGATGTTGAAACAGCGATTACGAATGCTTTGGCAGACACTGACGGCCCTGTCGTCATTGCTGATATGGCGGATAACCCAGGTGGTGGTGCCCCAGGGGATAGTACGTTTATTGTTCGTCGTATGCTCGAGCGCGGTATTGGCATGGTAGCGGTGGGCGGTCTATGGGATCCGGTTGCAACAGGCATATGCGTCGGTGCAGGTGTGGGTGCTAAATTCCAACTTCGTATTGGCGGCAAGTCCGGCCCTGTTTCTGGTGACCCTCTAGACTTATATGTTGAAGTTAAGAATATCATTCGTGATGCGTATGTTGAAAGCCTAGGCGGCTCGCAACGCTACTTAGGGGATGCCGCATGGGTTCATGCGGAGGGGATTGATATCATTATCCATTCATCACGCACACAAAACACGATGCCGCATTTCTTTGAAGCTTTAGGGATTGATCCTCTGAAGCAGCGTATTCTGGTCGTAAAATCTATGCAGCATTTTCACGCCGGATATTCGCCCATTGCGAAGAACATCATTTACTGTGCGGCACCCGGAACACTCGAGTGGGATATAACCAAGGTCGCTCACAAGCGAATTGCGCGCCCGGTATGGCCCGTCGATGCGGATCCTTGGACGATCAACGAAGAACGTCCTTGGTAACGTGATACTATTGTAAGCAGTGACCTGCATTGATGTGGCTGGAAAGTAATGGCCAGATTTTTGACGACTAAATGACGGCTTACAAAGGTAAGCGTATCCAGACGCGCAAACCGCCCATGGGTGATTCTTCGAGTTTAATCTCACCACCATGACCCTGCACGGCGTCACGAGCGATCGACATGCCAAGCCCAACGCCGCCCGTGCCTTGATTTCGCGAACCTTCTAAACGGTAGAATGGTCGGAAAACTTCGTCGCGCTGATCCTCAGGGATGCCGGGGCCGTCATCATCGATGACGATTTCTACGGCGTCATCACGGACCCCTGCTCGAATGGAAATATGCTCAGCATAGCGCATCGCATTTTCGATAAGATTAGTTATGCAGCGACGGAAACTATTTGGTCGCAACGTCATATCGATTCGTCCTTCAGTATGAAGGTCGATCCGCGCATTTAATCGTCGTGCTTGCTCAGACACATCGTGTAAGAGAGATGAGAGGTCTGTGATTTCAGGATTTTCACCACCTTCGCCGCGCGCAAAGGCAAGGTATCCCTCAAGCATCCGTTCCATCTCGCCAATATCATCTTTCATGGCTTGCGTGTCGTCGTTAGATCCGAGCATTTCGAGCTGCAACTTCATGCGCGTGAGAGGGGTCCGCAAGTCATGGGATACGCCTGATAGCATATCTGTTCGTTGGGCAATCTGTCGTCTAATCCGATCACGCATCGCGGCAAATGCGCTGGCAGCTTGGCGCACCTCGGTAGCACCTTCGAGTTTGAAAACTTCGCTCGCACGACCTTTACCAAAATCGTCAGCGGCATCTGCCAGGCGGCGAATAGGTTTGACCTGATTGCGCATGAAAGCCATAGCGACGGCAAACAAGATGAGTGATGTACCAACCATCCATAAGACGAATACGTAGGTTGTTGAGCTGAATAGGCGTTTGCGTGTTGTGACAATGTTGAGCACGCCATCTGCTAATTGCACTTCAATAGATACATTCTTATCAAGCGACGTCGTGTCGAGACGAAAAGGCTTGTTGACGAATGACTTAAGTGAATCGGTTAACATGTCTTCAAGCAAGCTATCAGGGGCAGGCGGCTGGTTTGGTAGAATCTCACCCTCTTTAAACGTGGTTTTAAATTCGAAATGGATTGCTGCCGTATGAAAAATCCAGTCATGGTTTTCTGGACCTGGGAACCGCCGCATCAACGTGACAACAGCAGCGGTGTCACCAGCAACGGACTTTGCTAATCGAAGGGTAACTTTATCCCAATGGGTTTCAAAAAATATGATAGCCGAGACAATCTGAAGCAGGACGAGCGGGGTCACAATGATCAGCAATGAGCGACCAAGAAGTGATTTAGGTAAAAACCTTTTCACGAGAAGGCTTAGTGGTTGTCCGGCCACAATACATATCCTTTGCCACGTACTGTTTTGAGATAGCGAGGTTCACGTGGGTCTTTCTCTATTTTGCGCCTCAAACGCGTCACTTGTACGTCAATGGCACGTCCTTCGCCGCCGGCATTTGTTGCTTCAATAAGTGTCTCGCGAGTCATAGGCTTGCCAGGCGCCGCACCAAGAGCGCGAAGCAGCGACGCTTCTACTTCTGTTAGATGAATGCGGCGGCCACGGCGACGCATTTCGCCGCGCTCCATTGAAAACACAGCATCGCCAAATATTAATTCATGATTTGGTACGGGCCCCGGTCGCGCGCGTTTAAGAATGTTGTGGAGGCGCAATAGTAATTCACGGGGCTCGAAAGGTTTGGTCAAATAGTCGTCACCACCTTTCTCGAGCCCGCGGATGCGATCTTCAGCTTCGCCCATAGCCGTTAACATCAAGATTGGAACATTGTTCTTTGGGCGCAGTTTTTCGGCAAACTCTAGTCCGGTCTCGCCTGGCATCATGAGATCGAGAACAATAATGTCGAAGGTCAGACTTTGCATACGCCGCCGAGCTTCTTCAGCGCCATCAGCGGGCGTCACAATGAATCCATTGTCGCCTAGATACTTTGCCAGCAATGTCCGTAGCCGATCATCATCATCGACGACAAGGACATGAGGCATATCTTCGATAGAATTATTTTTCATGCGCACATTCTAAAGGCATTTGTGTCGCGTTATAAAGCGTCAGTATCTCGGCGCAAAACGCGCCCGCGATCTTCTTTGTTTATCAGGCCACGTAAAACGGTACGAAAACCAGCCACGGCCTCGGCTCCAGACTCTCTATATGCGTCTGCGATCAAGCGACTTTGGCGCTGTGTTAGCTCGGTCTCAAGCGCGCGTCCCTTATCAGTTAAATAAAGCCGCCGCCGACGTCGATCACCTTTATCCGTTGTCTGTTCGATGAACGCTTCTTCGACAAGCTGGCTTAAGACACGCGATAAGCTTTGTTTTGTGATTTTCAAAATAGACAAAAGTTCGCCGACTGAAATACCTTCATTTGCGCCGACAAAATAGATAATTCGATGATGCGCCCGACCAAAGCCATACGTATCAAGAACTGCATCGGCTTCGCCTGTGAAGTCACGATAGGAAAAGAACAAGAGCTCCAGCGCTTCACGCAAATCTTCATCCCGAAGGAACAACGGATTGGCGCGCGGGCGGCCACGTGATTGTGGGTCAGACATACGCAAGAGTCGCTAAGCTGTAGCTGCCTGTCAACAATATTGGTCAGTGATATTGACATACTATTGGCATTGCTGATAATTCACGCAATTTATACGATACCAACAATCAAGACACGAAAGAATATTACAATGGCTGGTCCCAATTTCGCAGATCGTGACGGTAAGATTTGGTACAACGGCGAGTTTATGGAATGGCGTGATGCGCAGGTCCATGTCCTCACGCACGGCTTACACTATGCGTCTTCAGTGTTTGAAGGTGAGCGTATGTATAGCGGCTCTATTTTCAAGCTGCGTGAACATACCGAGCGATTGTTTTATTCAGCGGGCGAGCTGGGGTTCAAAATACCATACAGCATCGAAGAGATTGATGCTGCCAGCAATGCCGTCTGTGAAGCCAATGGCATCACGAATGGATATATTCGCCCCATCGCGTGGCGTGGTTCTGAAATGATGGGTGTATCTGCCCAAGACAACCGTATTAACGTGGCGATCGCTGCCTGGGAATGGCCTTCGTACTTCTCGCCTGAATTACGGATGCAAGGCATCAAGTTGCAGATTTCAAAGTGGAAGCGACCAAGCCCTGAGACGGAACCTGTCCATGCGAAAGCCGCGGGTCTTTATATGATCTGTACGCTCTCCAAGCATACCGCTGAGGCAGAGGGTTTTCAGGACGCGTTGATGTTAGATTGGCGCGGTCAGATTGCTGAAGCGACGGGTGCGAATATCTTCTTTCTGATGTCAGACGGTAAAATACATACGCCAACGCCAGACTGTTTCCTGGATGGCATCACGCGTAGTACGGTTATTGATCTTGCGCGGGCGCGCGGTATCGAAGTTGTTGAGCGTGCGATTATGCCAGAAGAAATGGCCGATGCGTCTGAGTGCTTCCTAACGGGGACAGCGGCAGAAGTGACGCCTGTTGGCTCAATCGCAGAGTATTCATTCACGCCGGGCGATATTTCACGTCAGCTAATGGAAGATTACGACAGGAAAGTTGGCAAAGCGCCTGCTTAGGCTGCTGCATAACAGTTTAGCTTAAATAGTGTTCAATCGGTATCGTGGTTTTTATTAACGGACATGTTCGCACCATCCGTTTTGATCACGGGTATGCTTGAGATATCAATACCGTCTAAATAATTTACGTTGATGCCGAAATAGTCTGGCGTTACCCGTTTGCGATGGAACGTATAAATGCCACATATATTGCAAAAATGATGTTTGGCAATATGCGCATTCCACTCGTAAAGTCCGAGTACATTTTTACCTTTTAAAAGTCTGAATGCACTCTCATGAACTTTGGTCATGACGGCATTTTTCTCTCGACATAGCGAGCAGTTGCATGTCGTGAATTCAGTCAAAACGGTATCTATTTCAAACACCACTGCGCCGCAATGGTATGAGCCTTGATATGTTTGCATCTTTCCTCCTAATGAACATGCTTCAAATGATGATGACTTATCATTGGAGTCTAAAATCTCTGAGAACCATAGCACGCACTTAAACAACGGATTAAGTGCATGCTATGGTTTTATCTAAAACCTTGCAGCACAGTATAAAAATCTGATCTGGATATTCGAAGCGAGTATGTTGATCAGTTCCGTTATGAGCCCTCTTAGCTCTTTGAGTTAAGGAGGGTTTGATATCATACTTGATGATGTCGTTAAGGTTAGTAAAGGGGGCTTGCCGGTGCGCACGAGCAAAACCATTCATGTGATTTCTTGCCATGCCGAAGGCGAGATTGGTGATGTTATTGTTGGAGGTGTTGCACCTCCGCCAGGTGATACGCTTTGGGCGCAACGCAATTGGATTGCTGAAGATCAATCCTTACAGAACTTTCTTTTGAACGAACCTCGAGGCGGTGTTTTCAGACATATCAATTTGTTGGTGCCAGCACGACATCCCGACGCGCAAATGGGTTTCATTATTATGGAGCCTGAAGATACACCCCCAATGTCAGGGTCCAATTCCATATGTGTTGCCACCGTGTTGTTAGACAGCGGCATCATTCCTATGAGCGAACCCGTGACTGAAATGGTTCTCGAAGCACCAGGCGGTTTAGTTCGGGTGCGGGCACAATGTAAAAATGGGAAGGCAGAAAGCATCACCGTGCAAAATTTGCCCTCCTTTGTTGGTCAAACGGGTGTGCTTTTGTCGGTGCCGGGTTTGGGTGAAATTCGTGTCGACACGGCCTATGGTGGAGATACGTTTGTCATCGTAGATGCTGAAGC
>DGOK01000001.1:27798-41547 GCA_002389385.1 Rhodospirillaceae bacterium UBA4468
TGAAGCCCAACAGCTGGCGGAGCTTGGCGTTAAGATCACGGATGCCGCCAATGCAACTTTGAGATTTGAGCATCCTGAAAACCCGGAATGGGCGCATATCTCGTTCTGTCTGTTTGCGGGCCCGCTTGAGCAAGATGGGACGTCCCTGCGTGCGAAATCTGCTGTGGCTATTCAGCCGGGGAAAATTGATCGTTCACCTACGGGGACAGCGGTTTCGGCCAGGATGGCTTTGTTTCACACCAAGGGTCAGATGAAGGTTGGTGATACTTTCACAGCGCATTCGATAATTGGGTCGACGTTTCGAGGTAAGATTATTGGTGAAGCGATGATCGGTGAGAAAACTGGCATTGTTCCTGAAATAACCGGGCGGGGTTGGATTACAGGTGTCTATCAACATATGTTGGATCCAGACGATCCTTGGCCGTCTGGATACCGCCTGAGTGATACATGGCCATCGTACAAAGTTTAATAAAAACTATACAACACTTAAACAGTTGTTTAAGTGTATGTGATGGCTTTATCGAAAAAGAAACGCGCCGCACAGTATAAAGACTTGGATCTGGATGTTCGAAGCGAGATCGCTGACCTGTTCCGATTACTAGGTGACCCATCACGATTGGGCATTGTTTATGCGTGCCTGGGTGAGCCGGTGTCCGCTGGTGATATCGCACGCATGTTGAAGATTTCACCCTCATTGACCAGCCATCATTTGCGTCTTTTAAAGGCAGCGCGTCTTGTTCGCTCCAAGCGCAAAGGGAAACAGATTTTTTATACTGCAGCCGATGCGCATGTTCGGCGCATTTTATTCGATATGGCCGAACACGCGCTTGAGCATGAGCATGAACACGAGGAGAGCAGCGCATGAGTGCGATGTGTAACCACTGTAATCATGATGGCGCTGTAAATCCTCAAATGCGGAAGGCGCTGTGGGCGGCATTGATCATCAACATGACGATGTTTGTTGTTGAATTCTCATCGGGCTGGTTGAGCGGGTCAGTTGGTTTGCAGGCTGATGCCGTAGACTTCTTTGGTGACGCGGCGAATTATACATTGTCTCTTGCTGTTCTAGGCATGGCGTTAAGATGGCGAACGCATGTTGCATTCTTGAAAGGCGTCACGATGGGCTTGTTTGGAGTCTGGGTCGCTGGAAGCATTATTTACCATTGGTATGCCGGTACAGTGCCACCTTATGCAGTGATGGGTAGCGTCGCTATTCTAGCACTTGTGGCAAATATCGTTTGTGCAGTGATGCTGTACAAGTTCCGTAATACTGACGCGAACATGGCCTCGGTCTGGGTGTGTTCTCGGAATGACGCGATCTCGAATATTGCCATCGTATTTGCCGCTTTAGGCGTCTGGAGCAGTGGCAGCGGTATCCCCGATCTAATCGTCGCAGGTCTCATTGGTGGGCTTGCACTGTATGGATCCGTTGAGGTGTTGCGACGCGTGAAATATGAATATGCAACAACGGTGCCGCAGTCGGTGCAGGGCACTGGGGACTAGGGTAAAAAATTCGCGTAGACGTTCGGTCACTATAAGGCAATAATCAACATTATCGGGCGTTTAAGTATCAAAAGGAAATAATGGCTTCGTGGAAATCTTAATCAATATCTTTGGTGGTGTGGCGCTGATGCTCTGGGGCATACGAATGGTGCGCACTGGGGTCATGCGCTCGTTTGGTGCCGAGCTGCGGCGCATGCTGGCGATGTCTGCGGGGAAGCCGGTCCAGGGGTTTGGTGTAGGTTTTGCCGTTACGACGGTTCTACAAAGTTCCACCGCGACCACGCTGATTTTATCATCCTTCGCCGGACGTGGCTTAATCGGCGGTGCCGCCGCGCTTGCGATCATTCTGGGCGCGGATGTTGGCACAACGATTGTTGTGCAGGTTTTATCATTCGATCTCACATGGCTTTCGCCGATGCTTATTAGCGGCGGTGTGATCGCGTTCTTAAGCTCTGAAAAGAGTAAGCGACGAAGTCTGGCACGGGCAGCGATCGGTCTTGGTCTTATCTTGCTTGCGTTAAAGCTGATTGGACAAGCGTCTGTCCCGTTAAGAGAAAGCGAAGTGCTCTCACTGATTGTGCAACCTTTGAGTGATGAGCTTTTGCTTGCCGTATTTCTCACAGGGCTGCTGACCTGGATCGCTCATTCGAGCGTCGCCGTTGTGTTATTCGTGATGTCACTGACGGCACTTCAGGTTCTGAATATGCAACTCGCACTTGCGATGGTATTGGGCGCAAACCTTGGTGGCGGTATCATTCCGGTGATTGCGACGCTGGGTGAAAAGCCAGCGGGTCGGCGCGTTGCACTTGGCAACTTTATGATGCGTGCAACTGGTGTCTTAGCGGTTGTAGCGATTTTGCCATGGGTGCAGCCATACCTGGCGATGCTCAGCAGTGATCCGTCACATATGGTCGCGAACTTCCATACCGCTTTTAATGTCGGATTGGCACTCGTGTTTTTGCCGTTCGTATCTTTTGCGCATCGATTGACCAAACGTTTTCTCCCGTCGGAGCTTGCGAGCGAAGATCCAGGTGCACCAAAGTATTTGGATCAAAGTTCGTTCGACGTACCGGCCGTTGCCCTTTCATGTGCGGCCCGGGAATCTTTATCAATGGGCGATGCCGTCCGCGGTATGCTCGCTGGAAGCTTGGAAGTATTTCGAGGTAACAATCCTGAATTACTGCGTGAGATTGAACGTAAAGATGACGTCGTTGATCAACTGCATGAAGCGATAAAGCTTTATCTAACGCGCCTCAGCCGCGAGGAACTTGATACCACTGAGAGTGAGCGGAATGTCGAAGTGCTGAGCTTCACGACGAATCTCGAACACATCGGAGATATCATCGACAAGAACCTGATGGACCTCGCTGCAAAGAAAATTAAAAAGCGTGCGAGTTTTTCAACTGAAGGGTTCGAAGAACTAGAAATATTCCACGGCCATATTCTTGAGAACTTTGATCTTGCGATGAACGTCTTTATGACGGGCGATATTGAGATGGCACGCCGTCTTATCCAACAAAAGGTTTCTGTGCGCGACCTTGAGCGGAATTATGCTGAAACGCATTACGCGCGTATTGGAGAAGGTCGCCCGGACTCGATTGAAACGAGTTCACTCCACTTGGATGTCTTGCGTGACCTTAAGCGTATCAACGGCCATCTGACGTCAGTTGCCTATCCAATTTTGGACCGCGCAGGCGAGCTCATTGAGAGCCGTTTGAAGATGGAAACTGAAGAAACTGCAGAGCGGGACGAGCGCAGCAATGTTGAGCCCGTCAGGCCTTCGTAGTTTAAAAAGAATCCTTAAGGCGGCGTACTTCGGCAAACACATCAACAATATCAGCCCCGACAAGACCGACGGTTGCCTGTAGGTCGGCACTGGATGGCCGGAGGAACGGGTTGGTCGCGCGTTCCTGCGCTAGCGTTGATGGTACGGTTGGAATTCCTTTGGCGCGCTTGGCGTCGACATCTTTCATCAAATTGACGAGTGCGTCGTTCTGCGGCTCTACAGTTAAGGCGAAGCGTCCATTGCTTTGGGTATATTCGTGCGCACAGTAGACGCGGGTCTCGCCAGGAAGATCATCAAACTTTGAAAGAGAATTGACCATCTGTGCTGGCGTGCCTTCGAACAAGCGTCCGCAGCCCATGACAAACAACGTATCGCCACAGAACAGGGCGTCAGCGCCCTTAAACCAAAACGCGATATGGCCACGTGTATGACCGGGGACATCAAACACCGTCGCTGTGGCATTCCCCAGTTGGTAGCTATCACCGTCACCGACCTCGATATCAATGCCAGGAATGCGATCACGGTCTGCGCGTGGGCCGACGATGGTGCATCCGGTTTCAGCTTTAAGTTCGAGATTGCCGCCGGTGTGGTCCCCATGGTGGTGCGTGTTGAGGATATGTGTGAGCGTCCAACCGGCTTCTTTTAGGGCGTCGAGCACGGGGCCAACGACAGCAGGATCAACAACAGCTGTTTGCTTGGTTTCTGGACAATGAGCCAGATACACATAGTTGTCGTTCAGGACCGGGATTTGTTTAATTTCTAGTTCGCTCATAACACACCTCATAAAACGAAACCCCGCCTTTGAAGGGCGGGGTCTCTAATCGTCAACAAGACCCAGTGGGTCGTTGAATTATAGGTTCTGCTCAATCCACTGCTGGAGCTGGTTCTTAGGCAGCGCACCAACTTTGGTATCAGCAACTTCACCATTCTTGAACATAATTAACGTCGGAATTCCACGAACACCATAGTTGCTTGGTGTTTCTGGATTGTCGTCAATATTGATCTTGGCGATGGTGACGCGGTCACCCATTTCCGCAGAAATCTCTTCGAGCGCAGGCGCGATCTGCTTACATGGTCCGCACCATTCAGCCCAGAAATCAACGACCACAGGGCCTTCGGCGCCTAGAACGTCGGTTTGAAATGAGCTGTCAGTTACTTGTTTGGGCATAAGGATAATCCCTTCAAATTCTTATACATTAATAGACGATGCTTCTTTGGCACCGATCTCCGTTGTTATGTTGAATCTAGGTAGGTGCAGGTGCATCGTCAAGGCGTGTAGGGGGTTATAAAATTGTCCGGCAATTCCATCCACTTGGGCCCATCTGTCCACAATAGGATGCATCGAACTGGCTTGTTCGGAAAGATTGTTGCCATCGCGGCCCGGTACGTTGCCATTTGTCGAAGATAGATAGGTGCCACATCCGCTGGATCTGATGGTGGAGGCCGGTTTGTCTTAAAATCGACGATTAAAACGTCTTCACCCGTATATATTAGCCGGTCAATCTGCCCGGAGACGACACGTGGTCCTTCAGCGGTTTGAATGATGCCTGCAATAGGCACCTCGGCGCGTGATCCTGGACCAAACGCGGCTGCGATATCTGGATGTTCGAGCACGGCCATGACTTCACCAACCAGTGCCAATTGCTGAGCCGTGTCGAATCTATGCATTGGACGCCCGATATACTGCGCGCAGGCATCGCGGCGCAGGTCAGCGGGCAGCTCTGGTAATGTTTGCATCAAAGCGTGCACGACGTTGCCGCGTTTAAAGCGTTGACCATCATCCGTGCTTAACGGCGACCTGACCGGAGGTTCCTCATCGTCTGGACGAGACGGGCTCAAAGGCTTTGGCGGATTGGGTTCATCATTCGGCGGCACGCTCGCCCATGTGGGTAAGGCAATGGCGTGGGCGGCTTCGTCTGCACGGTCAATACTTCCGTCAGGATCTGCGGTTTGAGGCTCGCTATAGACAATACGCGTCCGGCCGTCGGGTTCGTCGATGGCCTCGCCGATGGGGCTGAGCGCGTTTTCAACCATGTCATACCAGGAAGGCTCTTTAACGGACTTCTTGTTCGTAAAGCCCGTGACATACAGACGGTCTTTGGCTCGGGTCAATGCGACGTAGAGTAAACGTCGATATTCTTCGAACGTGGCTTCCCGGCGAGTTTCTTTGATCGCTTTGAGGGCTTCGGTTTCATTGTCGCTGTAGCCAGGCCAGATCGGAATTTCCGGGTCATCAAGCCAGCGAATTTTATCGTCGGTTTGTGACGCAGGCACTGAACAGGCATCGGCTAAGATCACGATTTCCGCTTGTAGACCCTTAGCGCCGTGCACCGTCATCACCCGGACTTCGTTGCGGCCTTGTTCCAGATCACGTTTGACTTCGGCGGCACCGGTCTCGATCCAATGCAGGAAGCCTTCCATCGATGGTACATGGTCGCGTTCAAATTCTAATGCGGCGGACAAAAAGTCATCAATGGGGTCGGCAGCGTCGGGCCCAAGCTGTGCCAGCAATGCGCGTCTTCCGCCTTCGGCATGCAGCAACGTTGAAAAGAATTCAAACGGTGGCATGAAGTCGGCGCGGTTACGCCACGTCGCCACTTTATCCCAGGCGGCAGCGAACGCAGGATCATCTGACTTTTTTGAGCCAAGCGACATCAGAACGTGTCCGCTTCGGTTATGTGCGATCTCAAATAACTGATCTTCACTCAGGCTAACGAGGGGGCCTTTAAGAACGGTCGCCGTATTCAAATCGTCTTCGGGCAGTAATGTCAGGCGACCAAGCGCAATGAGGTCCTGGATCACTAACTGGTCGGGCAAGATCATACGATCGCGCCCGGATACTGGGATGTTGCGTTCTTTAAGTGCTGCAACCAAGGTTTCGGCCATTTGCTGGCGACGTTGAAGCAAAATCAGAATATCACCTGGACGCACGGGACGGCCTTGGGCGGGGAGGGCTTCCTTGTTCTTAATCCAGCCGTCAATGGTATCGGCGATACGCAATGCGGTGCGACCAACGGCACTATCACCGCCGACATGATCCAACGGCAGATCCCATGGATCATCCTTACCATCATCTTTTTGCGGCTCTTCTTTCGGCCACAAGGTAACCACGCCTGCCTGTCCGCGGCGCGCAGAAGAATGATCAATTTTCTTGTCGTTGAAGCTCAGACCTTTTGCCGTTTCTGGCGCCTCAAATACAAGATCAACGATTTTAAGAATGGCTGGGGCCGAGCGGAAACTTTCCGCCATGTCGACGGGTTTCCATACGCGGTCAATCGCTGTGACGCGGTTTGCAAAGCGATCTCGCATGCTGCCGAACATGACCGGATCGGCACCTTGAAAACTATAGATCGATTGTTTTTCGTCACCGACAGCAAACACTGTGCGCGGACGTTCTGAAATTTCCTCGTGGCGGCTTTCACCTGAAAAGAAGTCCGATGCGATTTCTTCAACCACACGCCATTGCTCAGGGCTAGTATCCTGGGCCTCGTCGACAAGAACGTGCTCAATGCCACCGTCTAATTTGTAGTGCACCCAACTGACGCCTGAAGGGCTATCAAGCAGCATCGATGCACGCGCAATCAAGTCATCATAATCCAGGCGGCCTCGGGTTTGCTTGATCCCTTCATAGGCATCGATCAGCGCTGCGCCCACCTGGATCAGTGCCTTGGTTGCCGATGCGACGTTGATTGCTTTCAATAGATCACGCACAGCTTGGCAGCGTTCACCTTCGGCGTGCGCAATCGATAGGGCGTTTGGGTCTTTGGTGAGTGCGCCTTTTGACATAAGTGTTTTGTCTGCCTTGATCGCACCAGGCTTTGTTAAGAAGATCGGTGAATACATATCAAGCCAATGTGCCGCGCGCACTTCGGGCTGCATTACTAACCACGAACGCACATCTTTTGCGAAGCCAACATTCTGACCGGCACCATCATCCCATGTGTCACAAAGACGCTCGAGGTCAATACGCTTTGCTTTGTCAATATCACAGGCGCCCCGGATCACGGTGTCGGCAGTCGTATCAGGCGAGATGCCTAATGACTGATAGACGGCGGATGAAAGTCCGGCGGCATCTTGATGAGTACGAATTGCGTCGCGAAATTTTGTCCGCGTGCCATCAAGTTCTTTCATCAAACCAGCGAACTGTTCTTCGTTCACGAGACCAGCCAGGGCCCTGAGCGCATCAGTCAATTCTGTGCCGTGCGCCTCGGCCTGGCTCAACACACGGTCGCGGGCTTCGAGTTGTAATTCCCGTTGATCCCGTTCATCCATCACGCGGAAGTCCGGTGAAATCTGTGCTTCGAGGGGGAATCGCCCAAGAAGCGATTCACAGAACGAGTGAATGGTTCGAATGCGTAAACCTTCGGGCGCTTCCAGCGTCAACGCGAACAATCGCTGTGCGCGGGTGATCAGTTCAGCACTGACGGGGGCTTCGCCAAGAGATTGAAGTTCTTTTTCAAGAACTTCTGCAGGCATCGCCGACCAATCACTTAAAAGAGCGGTAAGGCGGTTGGCCATTTCGGCAGCGGCCGCTTTGGTGAAGGTCAAACATAGAATACGTTCAGGCTCAACGCCGCTTAGCAGCAGTCTTGAAATGCGATCCACCAACACGCCGGTCTTGCCTGTGCCCGCATTTGCAGACACCCAAACTGAGGCTTCTGGCGTCGCCGCCGTGATTTGTTGTCCGGTCCTATTACGGATTTTAAAGGTGCGTGATTCGGTCATTCTGGCTCATCTCCACCAGACTGCCACTCACCCACACGTGCCAGATGATCATAGTGACCAAAGCGGCTTTCAAACTGTGGCCGTGGCCGTGACAGATAGGCGCGGTTTGGATCGGAGAAGGCGACAATCAGTTTACTGACGCCTTCCCAGGTACTTTTGATGACCTCATTAACGTCAACTTTTAACGGCTCTGCTTTGCCCGGTTGTCGTCCACCGGACAAACTGACATACATTAATTCAGCGGCTAGTTTCGAAGGTACATTAAGAAAACCACCGTTTTGTGCGATGAGGGCTTCCAGGGGAAGTTGCGGGCTGAGGCCACTTTCGACTTGGGGTTTGGAAGGTGCTTGCCCGGTTTTGTAATCAATAATCGATAGTCCGATGTCAGGGCGATAATCGATACGGTCTGGTTTCGCAGAAATCTTGAAGCCACCTTCAACGGCATCAACGACAAGTGTGCCCGTATCCTCAGCAAAGCTGACTTCCCAACCTGCGGTCAGACGTTCACGCTGCCAATCGACAAACCAGGCCGCGATACGCTCAAACCGTGGCCACCAGAAAGCGCGGACACCGGGTCGCGAAAGATGATCACCAAATTCATGTTCGCCAATTTCTAACAAGCGCCGTTCGGCATCTTCCGGGATCGTCGTTGGATACGTCTCGATAAAGGTCTGCAAGACCTTGTGAATGATATTGCCACGGTCTGCTGCACCCGGGTCTGCATCAATAGGATCAAGTTCCCGAAGGTTCAAGATGTGCCGCGCATAAACGGAATAAGGGTCGCGAATGAGCGTTTCGATCTGTGTCACATATAGACCTTTTGGACGTGCGCTAAGCGGCGGACAAGGTCTTGGAGCTTGCGGAATGATACGAGGCGCGTCGTCTAAAGCTTCAACCAGATTTAACCAGTCTCCTCGCTTCGCATGGTTATCAATGTCCTGGGCGCCTGTGCGTTCGATCAGATTATCTAGTCGCAACAACCATCTAGATGGCACGGTTGGTGCACCACCTAGCCGTTCGGCGCGTGTCAGATAAACCTTGGGTGCGCTGAGGACTTGCTGGAAATCGTGTGCCGTCAGGCCTATACGGCGCTCAGGTGGCTCCAGTCCCATTTCACCCATCATTGGGCGGCTCATCCATGGATTGGTTTCTGGTGTCGGCGGCCACGTCCCTTCATTCAAACCGCCAAGGACGACCGCGTCGGCGTGCTGTAGGCGGGCTTCCAAAAGACCCCAGATAAACAAGCGTGGATGTGCACCAAACCGGGGTCGGACGACGCGCGCTGCCATCAGGCTATCGAACAACCCGGCATAGGCGCGACCGGGCAAAGGACCAAGCGTGCCAATGGCATCGGCGAGTTCGGCAACAAAATTGGCAGCAGCCTCGCCAGCTTCGCCAGCCCACAATCGCGCAGCGCCAGATAACGTGTCGTTCTGACTTAACGTTTCAGCGCTTTTGATATGTGTATTGAGGAGGTGTTCGTAATCAGCATGATCGTTGGCCAGTGCATCAACCAAAGGTGCCAAGGCTTCTTCACAAATATTCAAAAGGGGGCGCAGGCGTGCGGATTTAGGATCGTTACCGATGACGTTCCTTAGTCCTTTAAGGCCGGGGCCGGGTCTTGGTCCGCGCAACGCCATGATTTCAAGGTCGCGCACCAGTTCCCGAAAATCTGCTATCGCCATGCCGCCACTTGTTAGGGGATGTTTTAGCAATGCCAGCAGCGGAACCGGCGCCAGGCGTTGTTCGGCGGCGTCTGCAACCAGGCGAAGGAACGCGCCGGGGGGTGTAGATGCCAAAGGCAGTCCGGCTGAATCGTCGACATCAAGCTGCCATCGCTTCAATGCCGCTGCGACACGGCGCGCCAAATTTCGGTCAGGTGTGACGAGGGCACAGGTCTTGCCGGGGGTCTCCAATGTTTCACGCATCACCAAGGCGATGGCTGTCGCTTCTTCGCTGGGTCCCGGACAATTTAGCCGCGTAACACCGTTTAATGCGATGGTCACTTGTTCTGTAGATGGCAGAGGCGGTGGCGTGGCACGGGCAGGGGAAAGTGCCGCTGAGAGTAAGGCACTTCGCTCAGCCGTATCGACACGCGTCGTCTCAGATGCAGCAAAATCAAGAACGTCCGTGCGGCCAATATTGATATGGTTCAGTAATTGCTTCAGACCAAATTGTGGATGGGTAGGGCCTAAGGCTTCCCATGCGTCGTCGTACATAACACTATCCAGCCCCGGCAGGATCACCATCCCCTGAGGTAACGACGCAATGACGGTAAGCAAGTCCGCCGTCGCGGGTATAGATCCCGTCGAACCCGCGGCAATCACCGGCGTTGTTGGCGGTGCTTCAGTCCACAGCATTGCCTGTCCCCTGAGCAAAGCATTTCGCCTGGCCGCAGGATCAAGCGCGCCTTCTTCAGCCAGGATGGTTGGCCAAAGTCCGATCAGTATTTCCAGGAACTGCATGACTTCTTGCCAGTGCTCGGAATACTTGTCGTCGTCTTTTATAAGCGTGCGGAGCGCTGACGGGTCACAATCTTCCGTCGCTAAACGGTCGATCAGTTTTGCCAGTTCGAGTGCCAGCGCCGTTGCTTGCTCAGGCTGCATTTTATGTTCAGGCATTGCCATCACGGCGCGGCTCAACATCAATTGGCGTTTCAGGCTTGGGATGGCGGGTGGAAGGTCACTCGCACGTTCAGCACCAGCAGGCACACCCGCCTCAGCAATTGCCAGTTCTTCCTCGTCGATGTCGCCCAAGGGTGTCATGCGTGGTAGCAAAACAGTACCGCCATCGCTTAAGCGTAAAAATGCATCGCTTAAAGCACGACAGGCACGGCGGGTCGGTAACAAGATGCGTATCTCGGCAAGCGCAAGTGGATCATCTTTTGTGTGGTCGATTAAGCGGGCAGCAAGCATGTCCACAAACGCGACACCGCTATCAATACTGTAGATACGGGGTGTCTGGATTTCGAACATTACGTGAACCTTTTTTTGATGCCAGCAAACGGTTCGTTGATAAAGACTTCGGCCTCGTCGAGACCTTCTGGCGTGCCGATATGAAACCATTCGCCATCATGAACCACACCGAACAATCGGTCTGATTTGAGCGCCTTATCAAATAGAACATTGAGCGAGTATACGCCATCTTCCGCGCTGTCGAAAATTCTTGGATGAAGTATTTGAACGCCAGCAAATAACCAGGGCGTCACTTCGCTTTCCGGGCGGCGGCGCAAGCCACCAGCCGGATCGGCAACAAAGTCGCCTTTGCCATCATATCCATGACCTTCAACAGTGGAATGTAATAATAGCAATCCATCCATTTGGTCGTCTTTCCACTCGCGCGCCAAACGGACCAAAGTATCTTCATAGCCATCAAGCCAGAACACATCAGAGTTCATCACAAAGAACGGTTCGCTCCCCAATAACGGCAAGGCATTTTTGATCCCACCACCGGTTTCAAGCAGAACACCTTCTTCTGAAAAGATCACTTCAAGGCGATCTTCAGTGGCGAGATAGTCACGAATGAAATAGCCAAGATAATGCAGATTAACGACCGTGCGGGTAACACCTGCGGCGACCAATCGATCCATGACGTGGCCGATCAGTGGTTTCCCGTTGAGCTGCAACATGGGCTTGGGCTGAGTATCCGTAAGGGGACGCATGCGTTTGCCCAATCCGGCTGCAAGGACCATTGCTGTTGTCGGAACCTGGTCAGTCATCTTCAGGATGCTCGCCTCATTCTGTTTTAATCGATGGTATTATGCGCTGATCTTTGGGGACATGAGTATCAAACCAGTCTTGGACATCTGCAAGTGCAGGGTGCTGTAAGCTGTTTTCCAGTAATCCCCAAACACGCTGAATGTGATCAAGGTATTGGGATTTCCCATCACGCTCTGCCAACCGTGTAAATATGCCAATAACCTTGGCATGTCGCCCGGCACCAAGAATAGCAATATCCTGGCGTAACGTCTGCTCGTCGATGTCATCACATGCATCAAGATAGCGTTTAATCAGTTTGTCAGCTCTAGCCGTTGGAACGTCGCGACGGGCATCTTCAATCAGGGACATGAGGTCGTACGCACGTGCACCAACCAAAGCGTCTTGGAAGTCCAATAAGCCGCAACGTGCGGTATCTGTGCGGTGCGACAACCACATAAGATTATCCACATGATAGTCGCGCAAGACCAAGGTCTCTTGCTTGTCGGCAACTTGCGTGAAGGCACTTTGCCAAACGGTGTCGAATGATGATCGCGCATCGCCAGATAGCGAGATGCCGATGGTTGGTAGATACCAGTCAGCAATCAAGGCAACTTCAGTCATCAGTCGAGACAAATCATACGGCGCAGTGTCCGCTGGAACAGTCGTGGTAGAAGACAACTCATGTAGTTGAATAAGCGTATCAATGGCGAGTTCGTAGAGCATCTCTTCGTCACCGACTGTCGCAAAGACACGCGTGTATGTGTTGTCGCCGAGATCTTCTAATAATAGGAAACCACGTCGCTCGTCTTCGGCGTAAATCCGAGGCGCGCTAAAGCCGAGCTGGCTGAGATATTTGCCTATCTTAACAAACGGGCGAATATCTTCTTCTGGGGGCGGCGCATCCATGAGGACAGCAAGACGATCGTTAAGCTTTACCCGGTGGTAACTGCGAAAAGATGCATCTGCAGCCAGGAGCTCAATCTTGGAACTCGCCCATCCAGCGTTCTCAAGAAAAATAATTTGCTGTTCGAGGCGTTTATCCATGATGCGAAGCCTTGTCAGAGAAGTTGCTTAACCGTGCCATCCAATCGTCGTTACCTTCAAACGCTATCTTTCGGGAATCGTCGCCTGCGGCTTGCTGCAGCGTAATGCGAAGGTGAGCAGGGGGTAGAAGACTGCCAAGATTCTCGGGCCATTCAATAATACTTAAGGCATCCGCAAAAGCATCATCGATGCCTAATTCGTATGCGTCTTCAGGTGCATCGAGTCGGTACAGATCAAAATGCCATATTTCCAATGGGCCACGTTCATATGTTTGCACCAGCGTGAACGTCGGGCTCGGCACGTCTTCTGGCTCGCCGGGTAACGCATTGATCAAGGCACGTGCAAAAGCCGTTTTGCCGGCACCTAGTGTGCCGTCTAACGCAACAACATCTCCGGCGTGAAGGCATAGTGCCAAGGTACGGGCAATATTGCCGGTTTCAGCTTCGCTCTGGGCATTGAACTGGGCGATTGCGTGAATTTGATCTGCCATGCAGCGGTTTTATCGTTCACACCGGCTTCGAACAAGCCTTGAACAGTTTGCTCAGGAGAACCATCCTATGGTGGCGCATTGTTTGATAGTGAAAAGGGCATCTTCGTGACGGTTACAGGACAATCAAAAGAATTTTCGACGGATGTTGCGATTATCGGTGCCGGGCCTGTCGGTTTATTTGCTGTTTTTGAATGTGGGATGCTTGGGATGTCTTGCCGGGTCATCGATGCCTTGGAAGATATTGGTGGGCAATGCGCGGCTTTGTATCCTGAAAAGCCGATTTTCGATATTCCGGGGCAACCAGAAATAGCGGGTGCGGAACTGGTGCGTGCACTTGAGGCGCAGATTGCGCCGTTTGATCCGCATGTGCATCTCAATCAACAAGTCATCGAATTTGAGGGTGTGCCCGGTGATTTCACCCTGACGACATCAGCGGGGAATATCATCCATGCGAAGGCCATTATTGTTGCTGCTGGTGTTGGTGCATTCGGACCCAAGCGCCC
>DGOK01000047.1 GCA_002389385.1 Rhodospirillaceae bacterium UBA4468
TTGACGCTTCACCCGTATCTCTTACCCGAGCCATCGCGTTGCGGCGCATCTCGTTGGACCACATATCGAAACCAAAGGCGCGCTTGTTGCGCCAATCAAACGGCTACAGAAAAATGATCGACGAGTATTCCTCTCGCTGACCTGCGGTTTTTATCGTGAACATTGGAAATCCTTCCGCACGAACACTAAGAATATGATCCATTCTCTTTTTGGGCGTTAATGGGATGCTAAAGCCGAGCCCCTGGATGCCAGGCTAGATTTCTTGAAGATCGAGTGTATCAACGTAAAGCTTGAATTCTTTGCGATCGACTTCGCGAGACGCCCAAAATAAACCAATGCCACCCCATAGGACTTATTCGTATTCGGCCATACGCGCGCGAAAAGCCTTTGAAATCTCTATCATTTGCGTCTCGAAACGCAGTTCTGCATTCTCGTTGACGAATTCATTCGAGGTATACCAGGCCGCACCTGTCACGACGAAACCGAACAGCAGTACAATCCATGCCGTATAGGCATTATGGAATAAACTGACCATATTGCGGCGTTTTAAATTTTTGCGGTTTTCGATGCTCACACAGTTCATCGGGATTTTTATATCTTAATCAATCGTGGCAAACTATGCCGCCGCATTCGGGAATGTGACGACTTGCCAGAAATGCTCAAGCATTTTAATGGCTTCTACAAATCCTTTGCCAGCTTCATTTTTCACGATGTAACCGGCGATATTCTTTTTATAGGCTTTATATCAATCTTCATCGGCGCTTAATGTCGTCAGAACAAACACAACTGCCTGTTCTCGTTTCGGGTCATTTCTAATTTCAGTGCGGAAATCATGCCCACCCAATCTCGGCATATTGAGGTCGAGAAAAACCACAAAAGAACCAACATTCGGCTCAGCGTCGTTCTAACCACGTAAAATTTCAAGCGCTTCTTCACCATCGCGTGTATGCCGAACCGGGTTTGCAATCATCATTTGTTTGAAAGAATGGATAACAGTTTCCGCATCAATATCGTCGTCTTCAACAAGCAACACTGTCACGGTATCGTTAATCATGTATTCGCTGCACTTTCATTTTTCCGTTTTCAATCACGTCATTATGACATCAAAGATAAGGAGCCCCATGTTTAAATGAAGATACGCTAACACTGCTCCCGCCACAGTGGAACGTAACATTTAGTCACGACAGGTACTAAACAAATGGGTTCAACCTTAGACGGATCAATCCTAACCCTTACGCAGATATGCTGCCCAATCGCGTCTAGATTACAGGCGAGCAAAATGTAATAGCAGCTATTTTATGCGACGCTGGCACATGTCCATAAAATGAGCGTGAACTTTTTCTGCTGCAGCCTCGTTATAATCATCGCGGGATGCAAAACAAAATCCGTGAGATGTTCCAGGATGCGTTTCGAGCACATATTCAGTCCCATGCTTATCTAATTCAGCTTGAAGCGCCGGAACAACATATGACGGAACGGTGCCATCAGTTTCCGCAAACCCAAAGTACATTTCACCTTTTATGTCTTTGACATGATAGTGCGCTGAATCATCTTGGCTGGTAACAATGCCGACACCATAAAGCGATGCGTTAGCAGCAAATACATCAGGGAATGTTCCTGCGGCTGCCGTCACAAAACGTCCGCTCATGCAGTATCCAATTGTCGCCTTTGGGCCATCTTTAACAGCATCATGCGCTTCCATGTATTTAAACATGGCACGCGTATCATCAACCACGTTGGCATTTGATAGATTGCGCATCGCTTCTTTCCAGATCGCCGCCGTATTGGGGCTTCGGAAGGGGAACCGTAAGATACCAAAGCGGTAGAATAGGTCTGGCAAAATGACAAAATAACCATCTTCGGCCATTCGCCGCGCCATATCATAAAGCTCTTCACGTATACCAGGTGCATCCATATAGAAAACGATCGCCGGGAACGGCCCATCACCTTCAGGCCAGCATGTAAACGTCAGCATTTCACCATCTTTGGTGTCGATCGTTACCTGTTCTTCATTCATAAAAAGTCCCTCCTGATGGTTCCCTCAAAATTATAGTTTCAGCGCACGGATACAAGGTTTTAAATGACCAATTTAACTACCCGCCAAGCCGGTTTCCCGTGCCGTCTTCAAAATCCACTCACGGAAAGCTTTGATACGCGGATGATTGGCTTTTCGTTCTGGCGTCACTACTCAGTATGCCGCTTCTGCTAATAGAGTATGTGCAAACGGCACAACCAGCTGTCCGCTTTCGAGCTCCTCTTCGACTGCGTACGTCGATGCCAACACAATACCAGAGCCTGTAACTGCAGCCGATATTGCCATCACCTCAACCGTAAAGGTAGGCCCTTTAGTGGCGTTAACATTTTCGATTCCAGCCGATGCCAACCACATTTTCCAATCAGGCAAAGGTCCCAAAATGTTTCCCCAATCAACGTGGAGCAATGTCACATTGTTTAAATCGGAAGGTGTACGAAGCTTATTTTCCCCTTCCAGACATTTGAGGTGGCATACCGGCACCACACGTTCGAGAAATAAACGCTCGACGCGCATACCGGGATAATTGTCAGACCCTAAGCGGACACCGACATCAACACCTTCACGTTCAAAATCGACCATCTCATTTCGCGCATCAAGTCGCACCGTAATTTCTGGGTGCGCTTCTGAAAAATCTCTGAGATGTTGCAAAAGCCACTTCGCCCCAAATATTGGCGCTGTGGTTACTGTGAGCACACCTAATGATTCATTTTCTTTTAACTGTTTCGTTGCCAGATCGAGTTTATCAAATGCGTCGGCAACAAGCGGTAATACGCTCTGAGCTTGCTCCGTTAAAATCACTGCTCGTGGCAATCGGCGGAATAGTGTAACGCCCAAAAAACTTTCTAAGTCTGTGATTTAATGACTTGTTACAGCAGGCGTAACAAACAATTCATCAGCGACACGGCTAAAGCTTAAATGCCGGGCAGCGGCTTCGAAGGCGCGTAGACCATTCAGGGGTGGGAGCTGTCTCATGTGGCTTCATAATTTAGTTTTTCTAATAGGTATATAAAAACATATCGTTTGTCGGAAACAATGGCGAGACGTACAAATTTATTTAACAACGCGATGTCGAAACACATTTTTTAGGAGAGAACACATGAATACGCTTCAAGCTATGAACCCATATGATAACGCCGCTGCTCGTAATCATTTGACCGTATCCGAGATTATATCATCCGGTATGTATAAAATTGTTCAATTTATTGAGCGCGCTGCACTCGCAATCTAACCCCACGAAAACGACCTATGTGCCATCCCACATAAGTTGAAACTAAGACGGACCATTGTGTCCATCTTTTTTTTGCGCGAAATTCAGGTCTCATGATTATAAGTATGAAGGCCTGGATGTGCTGAGTATTATTATCCCCACTTTGAACTGCCGCGATGATCTCGCGCACACGCTGGAAGCATTCAGCCTTCGCCCCGCTGAATGGGAGATTGTGGTCTCCGATGGTGGCTCCGAGGATGGTACCGTCGAGATGGCGGAACTTGCCAAGGTCAGAACGTTGATTGGGAACCGCGGGCGCGGACGCCAACTTTCGGCAGGGGCGCGTGCTGCACATGGTCATTGGTATTTATTCTGGCACGCGGATACGCAACCCCAGCCCGGTTGGGCGGCATTGGTTGAGCGGTTCATCAAAAATCCTGATAACGATTTCCATGTGGCGTACTTTATGCTGGCGCTCAACGATCCAGATCCAGCTGCCAGACGGGTTGAGAGCTTGGCGAACTGGCGCGCACAAAACTTAAGTTTGCCCTATGGCGATCAGGGGCTTTTGATATCTGCGAACTATTATGACCATCTGGGCGGCTACAAGAATCTTGATCTCATGGAAGATGTTGATTTGGTTCGCCGGATTGGCAGCAAACGTCTGCACGCGCTGCCCAGTGCTGCTGTCACGTCCGCCGTAAAATACCGCCGAGATGGTTGGTGGGCACGCCCGATCAAGAACGTCACGTGCCTGTGCCTGTATCTTCTGGGCGCACCGATCTCGATGATTACAACGTTATATCGATGAGCCTGCAAAAACATCTCGTGATATTTGCCAAGGCGCCTCGCATGGGTCTTGTAAAGACAAGACTTGCCCGTGACATTGGTGGCGTGCGCGCATGGGGGTTTTACCGACATGCGTTGGCGGGGCTTGTGCAACGGCTTTCATCTGATCCGCGCTGGCAGACCTATCTTGCCGTCGCCCCCGACACCGCGTGTGAACATACAGGCGTTTGGCCAGCGGGTGCCTCACGATTCCCTCAAGGTCTCGGAGATTTGGGTGACCGCATGCATCGTGCTTTTGAGCGGATGCAACCGGGGCCAGTTGTCATCATCGGTGCGGATATTCCAGATATTCAACCTCATCATATTCATGGCGCCTTCAAAAAGCTTGGCCATCACGATGCAGTTTTTGGTCCCGCCGACGATGGAGGATACTGGCTGGTTGGGCAAAAACGTTTCCCAAGAACCCGGACAATTTTTTCGAATGTTCGCTGGTCAGGTCCGCATGCTCTTGAGGACACTTGTGCGAATTTGCCTGGTGCACGTATTGGATACTTGGAAACGCTGATTGATGTCGACGATGGCGATGATTTTAAGCGATGGACCGGAAATTATGCAGGATAGATCATATTTATGCAGGATTGATCACGGAAACGCGTAAGCATCCATCGCCAGCACGCCATAACTATAACTTTTGTGTAAATGACGCCTGGATTGTCCCGCCTCTCCAGCCCCCAAAGCCACAAATAACGGCAATAAATGCTCATCCGTCAGATGATTGCGCACAGCTTCCGGACCCCGGCTCCGATAATGCAACAGATCATCGATCCGCCCTTCAGCGATAGCCCAGCTCATCCATTCATTAAAAATCTGCACCCAGTCCGGTGCCTCTGCATCCAAAGCACGACCTCGGAATTCACTTAAATTATGCGTCAGATTACCCGACGCCAAGATCAACACCCCTTCATCTCGTAGCGGTCGCAAGGCTTGGCCGAGCTGATAATGATTTGTCGGATCCAGATCGGGCTGGATTGAGAGCTGCGTCACTGGAATGTTTGCGGCGGGATAACCCAGTTTCAGCGGTACCCAGGCCCCATGATCAAGCCCGCGTGCCTTAGAGATATCATCGCGCAGTATATTCTCATGCCACATCTGGCCAATTTCCGCACCGTGTACCCCGGCATACAGCTTGAGCTTATTATTGAAAATGCCAACGTCAACATGTCGAAGCGTCAAGCTGATGTCGCCGTAAGGCCGACACGCACGCCGCCAGAAACGCTGGTCGGGCGACGTATTTCAAATCTTGCCTTCGCCGCTTATGCCAGCACCACATACATGCAGGGTCGAACAGCAAACCTGGCTGAGCTCGACTGGGTTAGGCTTGATGACAGCTTGTTGCATCTCGCAGCAGATCAGTGGTTTCGTCGTACATTATCGAACGCAAAGTCTGCACTGACAACAAACAGTGTGCTGGGATTGTTATTGGGATGTGAAGCTAACTTGGGGGCCACGGTCATACCGTGCTTTATGGCAGACACAAATCACAAGCTGCAGCGCATCGTACCGCCGATTGATGACGCCGCGAGCATACTCTGGCTGCTTACCCATGAGGACCTGCGTCATACCGCCCGCGTGCGTGCTTCATGGCCGATGCGCTGAAAGCTGATATTGATTTGCTGGAAGGGCGTGTCAGAAAGTTAGCTCTCACAGGAGCCCAAAAGACGTGAGGCGTTCCTTGAGACCCGCCATATCTTCATCAGCAAAAAGATGTGTGACCAACCCGGCTTCTTCGGCGCGCGCAATAAAGGTCGGGTTATCGTCAATGAAGAGAGTTGTCTCGGCGGACCAGGACATTTTTTCTAGTAATCCAACAAAGCCATCCACACGCTCTTTGTTGAACCCGTGCACGCCCGAACAATAAAAGTGCTCGCCGAAAACGACGGGCAATTCTGGCGCCATCTGCGCAACGTTCTCATAGAGAATCGGGCCATTATTGGTCAGCAAGGCAACCTCAACACGCGCGCTCAAATCCCGCGCCAGATCAATCATCGCAGGTTCTGGCGCCATTGCCCATTTCCGCGCTGCGATCCATTGCCGCAACGTCACATCAACGCCAAGCCGTTTTGAAATCCCAGCGATATAATCGTCCGTGGTCATCTGACCATCGTCATAATTATCTTCGAAGCCTGACTTGAAAATCTCAGCGCGGATCGTCTCAGCCGGTACGTCGAGTGCTGACTCTAATAAATTCAGACGGTTTTCAAAATCGTACGCATAGAGCACCCCATCCATATCAAACAGGACAGCCTTAATCTGAGACATTTCAGGCTTTGTGTTCTTTGAGACGTGGCATCAACTCAACAAAGTTACACGGCATATGACGGTAATCGAGTTGATGGATGAGAATATCATCCCAAGCGTCTTTGCAGGCACCCGTCGATCCCGGCAGTACAAATATGTATGTGCCGTCAGCGACCGCTGCGGTAGCACGTGATTGTACCGTCGATGTTGCGATTTTCTGAAAGCTGAGCCAGCGGAATAATTCACCGAAGCCCGGAATTTCCTTATCCGTGACTTGTGCCAAGGCTTCCGGCGTTACGTCGCGTCCAGTGACGCCTGTGCCACCGGTACTGATCACAACATCAATATTTGGATCAGCCACCCAGGCTTTAAATTGCTCGGCAATAACATCCGCATCGTCTTTACAAATCTTGCGGTCAGCCAGAACATGGTCAGCAGCTGTAATCCGAGCCGCCAAAGTATCGCCAGAGCGATCATCTTCGAGGGTGCGTGTGTCCGATACCGTAAGGACGGCAATATTTACGGGCTTAAAGGCGCGTTCAGTTGACAGGGGCATTGGTGGCTATCTCCGAATCTCCGGGTCCCATGGCATTATAAAGCGGCCACTCGCCACGCGCCACTGCATCTAGTGACGGTAACGGTTGGCCGAGGCGGTCCCGATAAATCCAGAAGTTTGTTAGGACGCGCTCGACAAAGTTGCGCGTTTCAAACGACGGAATACTTTCAATAAAGAAAATCGGGTCATCCAAGTACTTGGTATTGCGTTTCCACTTTCGCAAGTTGCCGGGCCCACCATTCCAAGCCACCGCAAGCTTGAACAGGTTCATCGACACATCTTTTTCGTCCAGAAGCATCGCAATATAACGCTGACCCAACTCGAGGTTTGTCTCAGGCGTATAAAGCTTCGCACGTTCCCGGTACGGCACACCGGTGGACCGTGCAACAAAACGCGCCGTCCTTGGCATTAACTGCATAAGGCCGCGTGCGCCCGCCCAGCTTTTGGCATTCGGGTTAAACCGACTTTCCTGGCGGATCAGTGCGTAAACCAATGCACGATCAACACTAAATCCGGCGACCGGAATGTAATCCGGGATCGGGTAAGCTGCGCCATCATAGCCGCCACCGTTCGGGTATAAGAACGTATCAAGACGCACGGCCAAAGATGCAATGTTCCCGCGTGATGCCAGCGCGTGAATGCCTTCAAGCAAGCCGCGGTCAGCACCCTGTGCAAAATCACGAAGTTCAGATTCTGCAAGTGTATCATCATTAATTTGCATCAGGGCGATGGCGCGCTTGCCACGTGGATGCTGTACGAGTTGATCCAACGTATTGCCTTTGAATACCGGCGGTGCCCATTGAAACGGCAGGTCCTGGCCTAAAAGACGGGTTGCCAAAATGCCGTAGAATGTTCGTGGGTGCTTGGCCGCGCGTTCAAGCAACGCGATAACGCCCTTAGGCTTGTGTGCAGCCATCGAGGCGCGTGCAGCCCAGAAAGCGCCTGACGATGCCATCCATCCGCTGACGCCTGGATTGTTTGCGGCCGCCTTGAAGTGTTCCGCAGCGTCACTGAATTTCTCAGCACGCCATAAAACAAGGCCCGCAGTCCAATGCCCTTTGGGTAAATATTTTCCAGACCGTTTCAGTGCGGGCAAAGCCCATTCCAGCGCCCAATCATCCCGACCATCGATAAAATACCCTTTGGCCAAGCCCACGCGGGCTTCGTCATATTCAACCGTCGACAGCAAGCGCTTGGTATCTTTTTGTGTGATCAGGCGCTTGGCAACTAATGTATGCCCCCGTCGCAAGGTACGCTTAATACGCTTACGAAGGTTACGGGCTTCGCGGCGCTCAGCCATGGATAATTTACGGCTTGGGATATGGATACGTTTGAACGATGGGCGCACCTGAACAACGCCCGATGCTTTCATGCGCTGTGGTGGCTCAGGTCGCTTCCAATTTGACGGACGGCGACGTTTCGCCAATATGTAAATGACGCTTGCGTTTGGATGATCCGCATACTTTGCCATCCACGCCTTGAGTTCTTTGTATTTTGAGCGGTATTTGGTCGGATGCATGTAACGTTGATAAAGAACGTGGCCCAATAGAATAGCGTCGTCTAGGCGCTTGATCAGCTTATCCGCTGACGTCCAGTTGCCATCTTTTTGCAGCTCAAAAATTCGTTGATAAAGTCTGATGTCAGCTTCGGCGAGAACGTTTGGCAAAGACATAGGTTGAGACGCGTCAGACGACGCATACGCATGATGCGGCACAGCGACCACACCAAACGTCAGAATCCCCCACATTGCTGAAACGGTGCACAGCAACCGAAACCCATTCTTCATCTTAACCAATGGACGAAACCCCTTAGTCACACAACGGTCTGTCTATACCCGATCCGGGGGATCGCCGCAACTCGCATGACCTATTTGTGACGTCGAGGAGAGACTTGGAAACCCATGCCAGGTTGTTACACTCGACGATCAACGGAATAGCTTGAGCACACCCATGACCATCCCATCATCATCTTTAAATAATAATGCGTCAGAACAGCTTGCTGGATTCTGCGCAAACCTCCGCTTTGAAGATATTCCAGCTGACGTTATCGCGCATATCAAACTATCGATTCTTGATGGTCTTGGATGCTGTTTGGTGGGTTCCACCTTGCCTTGGACACGCAAAGTCAGAGACATGATTGATGCTGAGGATGCTGCGCCCATCGCGAGCCTTTTGGGGTCGTCAGATAAGGTGTCGCTCAGTGGTGCTATTCTCGTTAACGCGACGGCAGGTCATGCGTTTGAACTGGATGACATTCACCGCGAAGCTATTTTACATCCAAATTCCATAGCCGTGCCGGTGGCCCTGAATACGGCGCAATTTTTAGGCAGTGCATCTGGTAAAGATATCCTGACCGCGATTATCGCTGGATACGAAGTCGGAAACCGAGTTGGTGCGGCTGCGGGTACAGACCTTTTATTACGTGGCTTTCACCCTCAAGGTGCCGTTGGTCCCTTTTGTGGCGCCGCAACAGCATCAAACATGATGCGCTTGAATGCAGATAAAACCCGCGACGCCCTGGGCATCGCCGGATCGTTTGGATCAGGACTTATGGCAGCGCAAGAAGGGGCAATGGTGAAACGCCTCCATTCCGGTCATGCCGCCGAAGCCGGGGTCCGCGGTGCCTTGTTAGCAAAGCGCGGATTCACTGGCATTTCAGATGTGGTTGAAGCCGAATACGGCGGTTTCCTATCGACATTCTCTGGCGGCGTGAATACCGAACGCGCAACGGCTGGACTTGGTAGCACCTGGGAAACGCTTGCGACCGGATTTAAACCTCACGCCACAGTGACCAGCATCCATTCTGCACTTGATGCCCTTGGTATGATCATGCGGGACAACAATTTGGTCGTTGGCGATATCGCGCATATTCATGCGGGTGTCAGCCATCCAACACATGTGCATTGTGCCTGGCCTTACAAAGCCCAAAGCATCACGGCGGCACAAATGAACATCTATTATGGTCTCGCGATGATCGCCTTATTTGGGGTAGCGTTTGTTCAACAATTCGATGCTGATAAAATCAGTGATCCAGATGTTATGGCCTTCACGAAGTGTATCACAGCCAGCGTCGACCCGGATATTGAGGCGCGTGGCCATGCTTTCCGTCACATGGCCCGCGTACGAGTCGAGACTGCGGATGGTCAAACCTTTGAGCGAGAGGTTACCCATCGACGCGGCAGCCCCGAGAATCCAATTTCACCGGCTGAAGTCATAGCAAAATTTCGAACTCTGGCCGCTAGCGTGTTAACCCCAGACGCAACCAACGATGTTATCACAATTGTCGACACGCTTGATGATCAACAAGATATGTCCACACTGATGCAGGCGTTGACGCCTTAAGGTTAAAACTTTTCAACGAACGGGCGTAGTTCCATTTCCCAGGTCCAGGCAGATTTGGGTTGATTATGAAGATGGAAGTACGAGTCTGCAATCGCATCTGGATCAAGTTCGCCTGTCGCAACGGAGGCCGACTTACTAATGCCACCATCAATAATAAAGTGGCCGACATGAATGCCTTGTGGTGCCAGTTCACGTGCCATGCTTTGTGCCATACCGCGCAGGCCAAACTTCCCCATCGCGAAGGTTGCTGAATTCACGTAGCCCTTCACACTCGCAGATGCGCCTGTAAAGAAGATCGAGCCAGACCCTCTGGACAGCATTACTTGCGCCGCAGCTTGTCCAACAAGGAACCCCCCATACGCAGTGATCGTGATGGCATCTTTGACCGCAATCGGATCAATCTCGGCAATGGGTCCTCGCACGCGTGAGGACGCGTTAAAGATCACCAGTTCCGGCACGCCGTACGTCGACGTCGCCCAATCGAATAAAGCCTTCACCTGATCCAGATCGGTTACATCGCAAGCATGTGCAGCGCCATCGACGTCATCGACGAGGGCACTTAGCTTGTCTGTGTTTCGTGCAGCCAAAAGCGGCATCAGGCCCTCGGCACGTGCCTTTCGAGCCAGCGATGCACTTAGCCCTGCACCGGCACCAACGATTAAAGCATTCCGTGTTTCAGTCATTTCAGCCCTCCCAAAAGTTTAGTTCCATAGGCAAACCATATTTTGATCATTTTGCACGCCCGCGCCAAGTATTGTACTTAAGGTTCCTATCTGTATGCGCCACCTCTCATTTGAAGGTACGATCATTTTCGAATTGCCCACCTACGTTTTGGCGCTTACCGCTTCGTTTCTGTATGCTCTGGGCTCGCAGTTTCAACACGTCGGCGTCCACACAATTGAGCCACGCTTGGGCACGATGCTCTCGATTGGTGCGAGTGCGGCGATCTTTTGGCTTGCCGCACCCTTCTATCTCAATGTCTCGAACTTCCTAATCCCAGCGATGCTGATTTTCATCGCATTGGGATTTATCCGCCCAGCTTTGTCGGCAAACCTGTCAGTTGCTGCGATACGTTATATTGGCCCCACATTGACGGAGACCTTAAGCGCAACAACACCGTTCTTTGCTGCAGCGTTTGGCATCCTCATTCTGGGTGAATTGCTGACATGGCAGATTGCATTGGGAACTGCGGGCATAATTATCGCCGTTCTTGCTCTAACCCGCCAAAATAAAACAATCCCGTCCACGTGGCCACTTTGGGCATTGGCACTCCCCATCGGTGCCGCGGTGATCAGGTCCTTAGGCCATGGGTTTTCTAAGATCGGCATGCAAGATATCCCCGACCCTTACTTTGCCGGACTTGTTGCAATGACGGTTTCTTTCTTACTGACGGCAGGACTGCATATCAGGAAAGGTGAGCGTACAAAGATCAGTTTTAAACAATCAGGCACCTATTGGTTCTTAGCGGCAGGTGCGGTATTTTGCGTCGCGACATTCTTGCTAAACGTCGCCTTGTTGAAGGGTGATATTATTACGATCATCCCGATTGTCTCTGCATCACCTGTATTTACAATGCTCCTCAGCATTTTCATTTTTAAACGTGAGACAATCAGTCTTCGTGTCTTGCTTGCCGTCGTGATTGTCATTCCATCGGTGGTGCTGATCGCCCTCAGTAAATAGCTTACATTTATTTGTACACATAAACGGCGCGCATCTTAATCATTTTGCGCACACGCGCCAAGTGATGTACTTAAAGGCGAAACCCTCATGCGCTTTATATTTAAAGGTCCACGCTTATTCCTGAAATACCGACATATGTTCTGGCTTTGATTGCATCGTTCCTGTTTGCCTTAGGCTCACAGTTTCAGCATGTCGGTGTCCAAACGATTGAGCCCCGTATCGGCACGATGCTCTCGATTGGATCAAGCGCTGCGATTTACTGGCTCGCTGCACCTTTCTTGCTCAATGTCTCAAACTTTCTGATCCCGGCAACATTGATTTTCGTGGCATTAGGTTTTGTCCGCCCAGCCTTATCGGCAAACCTCTCCGTTGCTGCGATCCGGCATCTGGGGCCCACGTTGACGGCGACGTTAAGCGCCACATCACCGTTATTTGGTGCGGTGTTTGGCATCCTTATTCTGGGCGAGATGCTGACATGGCAGATTGCATTGGGTACGGGCGGTATTATCTTATCAGTGCTGGCGCTAACCCGGCGTGACAAAAAAGTGCCAACCACATGGCCACTTTGGGCATTGGCGCTCCCCGTTGGTGCGGCGGTGATCCGGTCGTTTGGCCACGGGTTTTCCAAGATCGGCATGGAGTCTATTCCGGACCCATATTATGCTGGCCTTGTTGCATTCACCGTCTCATTGTTGCTGACAGCCGGCCTCCATGTGCGCAAAGGTGAGCGTACAAAGATTAGTTTCCGGCAATCCGGCACTTATTGGTTCTTGGCAGCAGGCACGCTGTTTTGCCTCGCCACGTTCTCACTGAATACAGCCTTGTTGGATGGCGACATTATCACGATCGTGCCTATTGTCGCAGCTGCACCGGTGTTTTCGATGCTACTCAGCATTCTGATTTTTAGGCGCGAGACAATTAGTCTGCGCGTCTTACTTGCGGTCGCAATTGTGATGCCGTCCGTGATCCTAATCGCACTCGGCGAATAAAACTGAGGACGCATCTTCGACAAGATTGTGTCGACCGAGATCGGCCAGCCACCCTTAACGGCAAGATAGATCAGCGGGAAAATCCATAACAATTGCTGATCCGCAATAACTGAGTCATGTACGCATTCGAACCTGGCGCCAATGCTTGCGGTATCGAGACCGTGGAATTGAATATCGACAATGCTCATCACGACAATGAAGCCAATCAGGCTGACATTGGTGAGCCGTGTGAACACGCCAAGCAACAACATAATTGGCAATACAAACTCGGCGCAAGTCCCCGCCAGCACAATGATCTTCCACGGGAACAAGTTAATCGCTGAAATATCATATCCAGCAGCTTCGGCAATCGACGGCAAGATCTGCGCGTAAGCACCGATCTGCAGAATGAACATATCCGGAAATCCGCTGCCAACTTTGGTCGCAACAGAGTTTAAAAAGAACACCAGTAATACGGATGAGAACACTATCCGCGCGGCGAGCCCTAAAAACCAGTTACCCGCCAAACCCTCAACGGCACCAAAAACGCGGTCATGCAATCCAATACCTAATTTCACGATCCCCATGAATGTATCCCCTATTTTATGTGTTGATTATGACGTCGGTGATCACACCGGCCAAAAAGAGTTCTGTTAAATGCTGTGACGGATCCAACCCATCAATATTTTCGAGTGCCTCGCATGCTGTACCCAATGCCATGCCTGATCTAAGCGCATCTGCAAATGCATAAGATACTTCGGATACAATTGATATCTGGACATCCAATTGAGGCCGAACAATCATCATATGTTCAGGCATCGACTGAAGGCCCGACAGGTCAGGCGCGTCATTTTCCTGATGCGCATGCCAGATTGATGCGACCGGCCATTCAGAATTCAACAAATGACATGGTGGATGCAGTCTGAATGTAATCGTATCCAATTTATCTTCGGGAATAGTGCCCAGTACATCTAACGTTGCGGGATCAGCATCTGCCGCGTGATAGGCGCGAAGCCATGCATATTCAACCAACGCGATGTCGTCCAAATATGGGATGCTCGCTGCGGGCGGGAATGTAGCAATAAAGGCGCTGAATGTATCCCCGTATTCCATCAACAATGGCGATGTTGGTTTATTCTGCTGCACATAGACCTGTGCCATACCTGCGAAAAACTCATCACCAACCAGCATTTTAACAACCGAGAATGCCTGACCTAAGGCTTCACTAAGACTGACGGCAACATTGTTCCGGTAGATGTTAAATCGCTCAGTCGTGGCGACCATATCCTGCGGCATGGGCGCATCTGCATCCGTTATGGATGCGCTGAAATTGGATTGGAGATCATGCCACATCGGTAATCTCATGATCTGACTTTCTAGCGTGAAGCGCTGTAGAAATTTTTTTAACTTCGCGGTAAAGATCCACCCAATTCGGCAGATCATTATCCCATTCGATCAGCGCCGGAATATCAGACTTTTGGGTCAGCACTTGTGACAACAAAGCCATCATAGGCTCAGAGGTGACCCCATCATGTGCATCAATCAGCATCATACTTCCATCGGAATCTTCAACCGTCGCATGACCCGCGACATGAATTTCACCGACATGATCCAATGGGAAGCGCGCGATATAATCATGCGTATCCCAGCCGTGATTAATAGCCGACACATAAACATTATTCACATCAAGCAAGAGCCCATATCAGGTTCGCTTTTGAACTTCAGCAATAAACGCAACTTCATCAAAATCATTGTCTGCAAACTTGATATACGTTGATGGATTCTCAAGTAGCATCGTGCGGCCAACATGCGACTGCACCTGATCGATATGTTCGACCACAATATTCAAAGTTTCATTGGTGTAGGGTAGCGCAAGCAAGTCATTCAGGTATGCACCCTGATGCGTTGACCACGCCAAATGTTCAGAAAAAAGTGCTGACTGATAGCGATTAACAAAACGCTTTAAGCGGTCCAGGTGATCCGTATCCAAATCATCCGCGCCGCCAATAGATAATCCCACCCCGTGTACCGAGATGGGATAATCAAATCGAAGTCTTTCAAGTTGGACATGAGAAGGGCCACCGGCATCCATATAATTCTCGGCATGGACCTCAAAAAATCCGACGTCCAGTTTTGCCTGAAGAATATCTGCGAAGTGACCAGCCTTAAAGCTGGCCCCCGCACGAAGTGGGACGGTTTGCGAAATCATCACGGCCCCCTCCACCCAAATCTATTAGTTAGCTTGGCACGTCGCGCTTAAGTGCTTCGAGCGATCCTTTACGGTCGCCAGGCAATTCCATCGTCATGCATGAACCTTTAGGGACGAGCTTCCAAGCGATGCCCTGATAATCAACTTTAGATATACCAGCACATGTTGTCCCTGGACCTGCAGCGCAATCATTTTGATCGGCTTTAGAAACACCAAAGCATTTTACGTTGCCAGCAGCGTGAGCCGGCGCAGAAATTGTAGACTCACCAGCGACAGCAAGTGCCCCAGCAACAATAGCAGCAGTAGCGAATGTACGTTTAATGTTCATATAAAAATCTCCTATAAAATGAATTCCCTATGGCGATCATTTCCTGATCGCAAAAGCGTTATGCCACGGGCTTCTAATATAAGGAAATCACAGCGTCTCACTTAGATGTGATCAAGACGTTATGTGCTCGTCGAGCTTACGTTTGATCATACGAATGTCATTCCAGACATCGCGTTTCTTAATTGGTGTCCGCAACAAATACGCCGGATGGAATAGCGCTATCGCGTCAATCGGATGGGATAAATTCGGCGTTTGAAAGCTGAACCACTTGCCGCGCAATCGACTGATACCCTGAGTTTCCCCAAGCAATGTGTGCGCAGACGGTGCCCCAACACAGATCAATATTTTTGGATCAACGATCTCAATTAAGCGATCAATAAACGGTTTACAGACCGCCGCTTCCTGCGCTGTCGGTGTGCGGTTGCCGGGAGGTCGCCAGAAAACTGTATTTGAAAACATCACCTCTTCACGCGCAATGCCGACGCTCCCCAGGACCGCGTTCATTAACTGACCACTTGGCCCAACAAACGGCAGGCCCTGACGATCTTCTTCAGCCCCCGGTGCTTCACCAACCAGCATGAGCTTGGCGTTTTCCGGACCATCTGAAAGGACTAGATTAGTCGCAGTCTTTTTAAGGATGCAGCCTTCAAACGAATCCAGTACCTGGCCCAGTTCGTCGATATTTTTTGCCTGTGCCGACAACATCATAGCACTACGCACTTGTTGGTTATTATCTACGTCGCGCGGATCAACTTTCGTGCCTCGCGAGATACCAGGTGACCCCGGTGCAGATGATGCGACCGTAGGTTGTACCTGCGATTGCTGAGGTGCAGGCATCGTCGGCGCAGCGTCGATCAGTTCGAACCGATTGATCGGCGCGTCATCGATACACTCATCACATCCGGCATCAATATGCCATTGCAAAGCAGCAGTGAGGTCAACTTGAGTTTCCATAGAGACA
>DGOK01000007.1:0-24830 GCA_002389385.1 Rhodospirillaceae bacterium UBA4468
TTGATTAAGGCTTAAGATGTTATTTTCAGCTCTTCAAGAACAAACAGTTGTCTTAGGTTGGGATTTTTATTTCCCCGTTCTCTTATTCGTCGTGCTTTGTGCGTTCGCGGTGCCTATTTGGGCCTCGGTTGGCGCAGCTGCGATTTCAATGCTTGTACTGTCCGGTTCACTTCCATTGTCTTTGGTTGGGGAATCCCTGTTTGACGGTATCGATGCTTTTGCCCTTACGGCCGTACCGCTCTTTATTCTAACGGGAGATGTGCTTGTTCGCTCAGGGCTCAGTCGAAAATTCCTGAATGTTGCCGAAGCCCTTACATGTTGGACAAAAGGTGGTTTCGGTTCTGCAACAGTCCTTGTGTGTGGCATGTTCTCAGCGATCTCTGGGTCCGATGCTGCGGGTGCCGCGGCCGTTGGGCGCATGACCATCGATCGTCTGGTTGAGTCAGGTTATCCGCGACCTTATGCATGTGCATTGGTCGCATCGGGTGCCTGTACGGGTGTTTTGATCCCACCATCGATTGCTTACATCATCATTGGACTGGTTCTAGGAATATCCGCGTCGACACTATTTATCGCCGCCGTTATTCCAGGCGTCGCGATCTTGGTTGCGATCTTGATTACAAACCTGGTCATGAACCGCATTTATTCCTACGAAGGTGGCGGTCAAATGAGCATGAGCGAATGGTCCAACAATCTGTGGGCAGCGGTCTCAGATGGCTGGTACGCTTTTCTTGTACCGGGGATTATTTTCTATGGTATTTTTTCAGGCCGTCTCACACCGACAGAAGCAGGCGCGACAGCCGTTATTGTGACGCTCATCTTAGGCTTTATTCTAAAGACGATAAAATTTTCAGATTTCCCTGCGATGCTTATTAGTTCTGCGAAGGTCAACGGTGTTATTCTTCCAATTATCGCCTTCTCGCTCCCACTCGCTCAAGCACTCGCCATCATGGGTGTACCCCAGGGCTTTGTTTCCTCTGTCTCCTCGTTAACGGATGACCCTTATATGCTGACGTTGATTATGATTGGTATTTTAATTGCGGCTGGCTGTGTCATGGAAACAACGCCAAATATTGTGATCATGGCACCGATCCTAAAGCCACTGGCTGATTCTATCGGCATGCATGAAATCCAGTTTTGCATCATGATGATTACGGCATTGGGCGTCGGCTTCATTACGCCACCATTGGGGTTAAACTTGTTCGTTGTATCAGGTATAACCGGGGAGTCGGTTCTTCGGATCGCCTCTCGTGTTGGTCCCTTTATTTTCTTCATGCTTTTCGTCACGTTACTCATCGGGTTCTTCCCGGAGATTTCGCTGTCGATGCTACCTGATAATCTAAGATAGGAATATTCTATGCCACGTAAATATTTAAAAAAGGCAACATTAACTGCCAAGTCAGATGCGACGGATGTCCATGATATTGTTATGGACATGCTGACCAAAATTGAAGCTGGAGGCGATGAAACAGCAATTGAATACGCCATGAAGTTAGACAAATACGATGGCCCTATTCTGCTGAATGAAGAACAGATTGCCGCCGCTGCCGCAAAGGTGCCACAGAAGCTAAAAGACGATATCGCCTTTGCTCATGACAACGTGCGCCGGTTTGCAGAAACCCAAAAAGGTACGATGCAAGATGTTGAACTCGAGATTGTCCCTGGCCTGATTGCTGGGCAAAAAGCGATCCCGTGCCAAGCTGCGGGCTGCTATGTTCCGGGTGGACGCTACAGCCACATTGCTAGCGCAATCATGACCGTAACGACGGCCAAGGTTGCAGGCTGCAAGCATATTACGGCGTGCTCACCACCTCGTCCAAACGAAGGGGTTGCACCGGCCATTATTTATACAGCGGACCTTTGTGGCGCAGATAAAATATTGTCGATGGGTGGCGTTCAAGGCGTTGCAGCGATGACGTTTGGACTCTTCGGATTACCTAAATCGGATATTCTTGTGGGTCCAGGCAATCAGTTTGTCGCCGAGGCAAAGCGCATCCTGTTTGGGCGCGTTGGTATCGACATGATTGCAGGACCAACGGATAGTCTGATTTTAGCAGATAAAACAGCTGACCCGTTCATGGTCGCAACGGATTTGGTTGGACAAGCCGAGCATGGATACAACTCACCGGTATGGCTTGTCACCGATGACCAGCAGCTTGCCGAAAAAGTCATGGAAATCGTTCCAGGATTAATTGAGGACTTACCTAAATTAAACCGGGACAATGCATTCGCCGCCTGGAGAGATTACGCCGAGGTGATTATTTGTGATACCCGTGAAGTAATGGCGGCAACCTCAGATGAATATGCACCAGAGCATTTGACGGTGCAGGCCGAAGATCTCGACTGGTGGCTCAGCCGCCTGGAATGTTACGGGTCCCTCTTCTTGGGCGAAGAAACAACAGTGGCGTTTGGCGACAAAGCGTCGGGCACAAACCACGTACTCCCAACATCTCAATCGGCGAAATACACGGGTGGCCTTTCGGTCCACAAGTATATGAAGATTGTCACTTGGCAACGCGCAACACGTGATGGATCAAAGCCGATTGCAGAGGCAACGGCGAGAATTTCGAGACTAGAAGGGATGGAAGGTCACGCACGATCTGCAGATGCACGACTTTATAAATACTTCCCAGATGAAAAGTTTGATTTAACAGCGGGGGATTAAAGCGAAACGATTAATTTTCATATACCCGTTTCAAGAACGTCGATGTGCTGGGTATGCTTTTGATACCAGCACACGGCGGGATTGAAAAAACGTATGCGGATATACAAATTGGTTTTCTCTTTTTACAGACGTAAGCCTGCTACTTTGGAGGAACGACTATGTATCAAAAAATAATTTTAGCTTTATCTCTTGAACACGGCATCTCAGAAAAAGCGATTGAAGTGGCGCGGGTCATGAAAAGTGACGGTGGCGAGATTATCGCAATCCATGTGTATGAGCCGCTTCAAGGTTCTGCGAGTGCTTTTGTTTCTGCAGAAGCTGTCGCTGATTCGCTTCAGCATGCAAAAGACGCGCTTGCTAAACGTGTTGCTGACCAGCCCGATGTATCATCTGAACTTATTAAAGGTCATTCAGGTCGAGCTATAACCGACTATGCTGCGAAAATTGGTGCTGACTGCATCATCATTGGATCGCATAAGCCTGGATTGCGAGATTTCCTTCTGGGCTCAACATCGGCACGGGTCGTGAGACATGCGCCGTGCTCGGTTCATGTTCTTCGCTAATCCACGTTCGTTGTCTGTGCCGTTGACTTGAAATCGAGTTGCTTCGATGATGATCGGCGTATCTTGATGAGGAACTGCACCGTATGTCCCAACCAGCGATAAAAACCGACTCACAGTATCTTTTTGATTCGAACGAAAAACCTGCACTGCCATTATTTGACGTACCTTTGATTGAAGCGACCGATGCTTCGGTTAAAGACTACGGCTATATGGTCGACAACGCAGACGATTGTGATATCGAAATCGTCCGTTGGCCAGCGGCGGGTTGGCGCCCTGTTGATGAAGATTCTGGCGATGAAGGCGGCTTTGTCGAAGGAACGTTCAGTGGTGAATGGACCGGCGATATCTTGATGGGTAAGAACGATGCTGTTGCTGGGCATTACGTTTTGGGCTGGTCGGTCTCGCCAGACCGCGCATCATCTGATGAAGAAACAGTACCGCGTGATCAGGTTCTGTTATGGCATATGAATTATCACCCTGATGGCGGACAGCTATTTTTTCCATTGGATAAAAAACCGTTTGTTGTGCCGGTTGCGTTGCCTGGTGATGATTTCGCACCTGAGAAGGTTGTCGCGTTTTGGTGTGATGGCAGCCGAGGGCTCTACATTCATCCAAATATCTGGCATGAGGGTATTTTTCCCGTTGAAGACAAGCAGCGATTTATGGATCGTCAGGGCCGGGTGCACGCCCGTGTCAGCTGTAACGTTGGCGAAGAGTTCGGGGTGTATCTGTCGGTACCGCTGAAACGTTAAACCAAAACTGAAATGAATATTTCATTCACGAACGTAGCTTTGCAAAAATAATATAAGCTAGATTTAAATACCTAGCATCGGTTGAACAATACGCGCGGCTAAACTGCGAAATCTAAGTGGCGCATCCGTAATTGCCAGACAGACGCAGTCTTTATCTTTGCCGGCACAAGGATGGTGCCCAAGTGTTTCGTCAGCCTCTTGTAGGTCGCCTCGTTTGTAGGTGCCTGTGGCATCACTAAATTCGCCCGACAAAATCAGTGTTAGTTCCAATCCACGGTGCGTGTGTTCTGGCACAGGCTTTCCTGCAGGGATTCTCAATAGGCGCGCTGTCACATCTTTTTCCTGGGTTTGAATCAATGACTGAAAAGCACCCATACCTAAACGTTGCCATTTAAGGTCAGCTAAATCTTTTCCGAGGTAACTGAGAAGTGGTTGTGGAAGTATATGAGATTTAGATAGCTGAAGTGTCGGAAGACCAGTTTTATTCTGAGCGTCATCACTGACATCGATACGCGCCATCATGCGTGCAGCAGCATCGCCGCTCATTTCAGCAGGTGAAATATTCTCCAGTAGATCGCCGCCCATGGCTTCAAGAACATCTACGGTGCGACGGCAAGTCGGGCAAAGGGCCAAATGTGTTGCGATGCCGAGACTCCACGTCTCGCCAAGGGTGCCAGAAACATAATCAAGAAGCAGTGCTTCACTAGGATGATGATTGACGTTCATCTAAGGTCTCCTAATTCGGTCCGAATGCGTCTCAAGGCGAGACGAATACGCGATTTTACAGTACCAAGCGGCACGTTGAGTTCTACGGCCACTTCGTTGTGTGTTTTATCTTCAAAATAAGCGAGTTGCAGGACCCGTTGTTGGTCTTCAGGTAACAAAGTTATCGATTTTTTTAATTGATCAGCTTCTTGATCGAACGCAATTTTATCATATGCCATGGGGTCAGGATCAGGCGTCATCGACGGATCATTCATGTCAGGCTCGGGCCGATTCATTTTGCGTAATAGATCAATCCGCATGTTTCGAGCGATTGTATAGATCCAGGTCGATGCAGACGCTTTTTTGGAATCAAATTGGCCAGATTTGTGCCAAATTTTGACCATCGTTTCCTGAACCACCTCTTCGGCGAGTTGAGGGTCGCTGCCTTGACGCATGACAAAAGATTTCAGCCGAGGCCCAAAATAGTCGAAAATTTCGGCAAAAGCGGCGCGATCACGATGATCGGCAACTTTGCGTATATGAGCGGCCATTTGCTCGGCAATGCTACTTTGGTTGTCGCGTTCAGTCATTGATCCTGGGGTCCTGGCGATAGCCGGTGACGAACGCTGAGCAACAGGTTTCTGCGCCACAAGTGCAGAAGACAAAAACACTGCTTGCCCTGAAGACAAATCTGGCTCGAACGTTTGAAATATTGCATTCATACCCCTTGATACGATTTTTGCGCCCAACAGATCACTGGATCTAATAATAATTTTTCCAGAGGTGAACCATGTTGAAATCGCTCCGTAAACTAGTTATTACATTGAAGTCATTAATTTAAATCTACAGAAGAACTTAATTTTGAACAAACAA
Organism: Rhodospirillaceae bacterium UBA4468; assembly: GCA_002389385.1. Lineage (GTDB taxonomy): Bacteria > Pseudomonadota > Alphaproteobacteria > Rhodospirillales > Casp-alpha2 > UBA4479. The sequence goes on from DGOK01000007.1 coordinate 5,559, forward strand.
TCCTCGCCAGAAAACCGGTTGAAAATCGCGATTGTCGGGACGGGTGTCGCGGGGATGTCGGCGGCTTGGCTGTTAAACACGTATCATGACATCACGGTCTACGAGAAAAACGATAGGATCGGTGGACATTCCAATACGGTACATGTGCGTTTGGGTGATAAATTAACGCCGGTAGACACTGGTTTCATCGTCTATAATGAACCCAGCTATCCCAATCTGACGGCGCTTTTTGATCATTTGGGCGTGCCGACAAAGCACAGTGATATGTCTTTCGCGGCATCACTCGGTGGCGGGAACTTCGAATATTCCGGGACGGATTTAAACGGATACTTGGGGCAGCGCAGGAACGTTCTGCGTCCGAGATTCTGGCGTATGACGGCTCATTTACTACGGTTTTATAAAGAAGCCGAAAAGTACATAGGTGACCCACGCGCAGACGATATGTCTCTTGGGGCGTATCTTGCTGAGCATAATTACCGGCCGAGCTTTCTGAAAGACCATCTGATGCCTATGGGCGCCGCGATTTGGTCAACAACGGCGGCCGAAATGGCTGCGTATCCAGCGCGCGCCTTCTTTCGGTTTTTTGAGAGCCACGGCTTGCTCCTTCTTACCGATCGTCCGCCCTGGCGCACTGTAGATGGCGGAAGCCGTGCCTACGTTGAGCGATTGGCGGCCCCTTACCGCGACAAGGTTCGTTATCACGGCGTGCGGTCCATTAAACGATTTACAGATCACGTCATTATCGAGGACGAGAGTGGCGCAACAGCGGCCTATGACCATGTGGTGATCGCAGGTCATGCTGATGAAGCCTATGGCATGCTGAGCGACCCGGACGAGTTGGAAACATCGCTGTTGAGTTCGTGGACATATACGGCAAATCGAGCCGTGCTTCATTCTGATGTATCGTTAATGCCAAAGCGTAAACGTGTCTGGTCCAGCTGGAACTTTATCGAAGGTCAGACAGGCGCCGAAGATGAGCCCTTGTGTGTAACCTATTGGATGAACTTGTTGCAATCTCTTGATTCAAGTGCGCCGGTCTTTGTCACACTCAATCCCGTGCATGAACCGAAACTCGGTAAAGTGTTCGAAGAATTCCACTATACGCATCCGTTCTTTGATCAAACGGCGCTCGCATCGCAACGCAAGCTTTGGCAACTCCAGGGGCGAAATCGCACATGGTTTTGTGGCAGCTACTTTGGCTATGGATTTCATGAAGACGCGTTGCAATCGGGCCTTGCCGTTGGTGAGCAGCTTGGCGGCGTAAAAAGGCCTTGGTCGGTTGCGGATGAGAATGGCAGAATTCACGTGACGGCAAAAACCGAAGGCGTGGCGGCATGAGCGAATTTAAATCTGGATTGTATGAAGGCAGCGTTATTCACAATCGGCTGCGCCCAAAACGGCATCGATTAAGCTATAACGTGTTTTCTATTCTCATCGATCTGGACGAACTCACAGGCCTCGATAAGCAGTTTAAAGTGTTCGGCTATAATCGTTGGGCACCGCTATCGTTTTATGATCGTGATCATGGCGAGATGGAAAACCAGCCATTACGCCCCTGGGTCGAGGATCGGCTGCGGGACGCAGGTCACGAGCCTGACGGCGGTCCGATCCGCGTGCTCTGCTATCCAAGAATTTTTGGCTATGTGTTCAATCCAATCAGCGTATTCTTTTGTTACCGGCAAGACGGCGAACTCTCCACGATCCTTTATGAAGTCTGCAACACGTATAATGAACGCCATACGTATGTCATGGCCGTCGCACCTGATTCTGGAAAAATTATCCGCCAAAAGTGCGCCAAGGCGCTTTATGTATCGCCGTTCATCGAGACGACAGGTGAGTATGTGTTCCGCATCAAACCGCCTGCTGATGACGTGACGGTTGTCGTGCGTCAGGACGATGCTGACGGTCCTTTGCTTACGGCATGGTTTAGCGGAGACAGAGAACCACTCAGCAACAAATCCTTGGCACGGACGTTCGTGCGGTTTCCACTGATGACGCTTAAGATCATGGGTGGCATCCACTGGGAAGCGTTGAAATTGTGGCGAAAAGGCCTCCGTGTATTTAAGCATCAGCCGGTCGAAAACAACATTGCCTTCAGCGTCGGCGCTGAACACACTATGAAGAAATAGACGAATATGGATACATCATTCTCCGACATACCCAATCAATTCCAGAATAATGGCAACCGCCGCAAGACGTTCTTTGAAGCGATCATCCTGAGATGGCTTCGGAAGATTGAGCGCGGTCATTTTACGATCGAGTTTCCATCTGGTGCACGTTACATCCTACAAGGCCTCGAGCCTGAGCCTGTTGCAGATTTGAAGATACATGACTTTCGCACGTTGTATCGCCTGCTTGCTGGTGGCGACACGGGTTTTGCCGAAGGATTCATGGCAGGCGAATGGGAGACATCTGACCTCGCTGCCCTATTGCGCTTTGGCACGGCGAATGAGGACGCTTTATCCGGGACTTTGGGTAAGCATTGGGTGATGAGTGTCGTTGAACGTTTGCGTCATGGACTCCGTGCGAACACACGAAATGGCAGCCGCCGTAACATTGCCGCGCATTATGATCTGGGCAATAGTTTCTATGGGCAATGGCTCGATGAGACGATGACATATTCATCGGCGATATTTGAGGATGCCAGCGAGTCCATGGTTGTTGCACAACGGCGCAAGTACATGCGTCTGGCTGAAAAACTCGAACTCACCAAGGGGAACCGTGTTCTTGAAATCGGTTGTGGCTGGGGTGGATTTGCCGAAATCGCCGCAGCAGAATTCGGCTGCAATGTTGTCTGTTTAACATTATCCAATGAACAAGCGGCTTTTACGCGGGAGCGTATGGTCCGCAAAGGCCTTAATCACCTCGTTGAAATTCGAATACAGGATTACCGGGATGTTGAGGGATCGTTTGATAAGATCGCCTCAATCGAAATGTTTGAAGCTGTCGGTGAAAAATATTGGCCGACGTATTTGAAGGCATTGCACGATAGATTAAAGCCCGGTGGTCGTGCCGGACTGCAAATCATTACGATTGAAGACGATACGTTTGAGACCTATCGTCGCGACCCTGATTTTATTCAGCGTTATATTTTTCCAGGCGGCATGTTGCCAGGAAAAACGAGATTGGCCGCGGCGATAGACACGGCTGCCCTTAAGATTACAGATAGCTATTATTTTGGCGCGTCATACGCAGAGACGTTGCGTCGCTGGGATGAAGGTTTTACAGGCGCCTGGCCGAAAATCGAAGCGCTGGGATTTGATCAGCGGTTCTATCTGATGTGGCATTATTATCTGTGTTATTGCATGATTGGATTTGAGCACGGCACCATCGATGTCGGCCAATTTGTCATAGAACATAAATGAGTGCGCGAGACACCGCCAAGTTAACAAAGCGGATATTGTTCGCGTATGCGTTACCTGCATTCGTGGTCGCGCTTCCGACTATCCCGATCTACATCAATCTACCGTCTTACTATGGGATTGAACTAGGCCTAGGCCTTGCAGCTACAGGTTTGATTCTATTGTTAGCTCGGATTTTCGATACGGTTACGGACCCATTGATTGGCGTCCTGAGCGATCGATTAAATTTTAAGGGTGCGCGCCGGAAGCCATGGATTGCTGTGGGTGCTGTGGTTGCCGGTGTTGGGCTTTATAAAGTGCTGAACCCGCCAGCAGATGTCGATGCCAGTTATTTGCTGGGTTGGTGTATTCTACTTTACGGCGGATGGACGATGGTCGCTGTTCCCTATTTTGCCTGGGGTGCAGAACTCAGCGATGATTATGATGAGCGAACACGTATTACGTCTTGGCGTGAAGCCGCAGGATTACTGGGTATTCTAGGTGCCGGTGCTGTTAGTACTGTCGCCGTCAATCTGGGTTTGGGTGATGGGAATCCTGTTGCGAGTATCGCATGGCTTGCGATTGCGCTGGGGATTGTTGCCTTTCCAATCTTGTTAAGAACAGTCCCGGACACAATGCCAGCGAAGCATGCGCCGGCACCGGTTAGCTTCTCAAAATTTAAATCCGAAGTCCGCTCGTTAGCGGCGAACACCCCTTTTGTCAGGCTACTGGGTGCATGGTTTATCAACGGTCTTGCGAACGGCATTCCTTCGGCGTTGTTCCTGATTTATTTACAATATGCCTTGGGGGCAGGCGAGGCTGATCAGCCGCTCTTTATTCTGGTGTATTTTTTATCAGGCGTGTTGGCGATCCCGCTTTGGTTAAAAGTCAGCCAACGATATGGCAAGCATCGGACATGGTGTGTCTCCATGATGTTTGCTGTGTTTGCTTTTGCGATGGTGCCGTTCATCCCAACGGGTGAGATTTTAATGTTTGGCATCGTGTGCGTGATTACCGGGATGGCGCTGGGTGCAGATCTTTCATTGCCCCCCGCTATTCAGGCCGACGTACTGGATTATGATCGTTGGAAGCATAAACGTGTGCGCGCTGGTGTGCAGTTCGCGATGTGTGGCATGGCCACCAAGCTTGCGCTTGCGGTCTCTGTTGGGATCGCGCTGCCAAGTCTAGAAGGCCTAGGGTTTACTCCTGAAGCGCCAACGCCGGATGGCATCTGGGCGTTGATATTTCTTTATGGTGTTGTCCCGATTGGGATAAAGGTACTTGCGATCGCGATGGTCTGGAACTTCCCCATAACGGCGGCGAAGCATGCGATCATTCGCAAGCGTTTGCAGCAACGTGATGCGACGACTGACTTACAAAGCGATGAAGTTTCGAAGCCGCTCTAGAACCCAGCCGATGCCTGGTAGGTGTTCATAAAAGTCTCTGGCAGCATCCCAATAATCAATATGCGCTGACACGCGGCCATCATCGGCAAAAATTAATTTTGTCGTGCCGTCAAAAATCCAGGGCTTATCTCTGAGTATGCCTTCGAAGCGCCATTCCATGATACAGACCTGACCATCGATCGCGGCGTGGTAAACAAAAAATTTCACATCGCCAATGGTTTCAAACATATGCGCAAAGATCGCACGCATATTCTCTATACCCTGCACATCGTTGAAGGGGTCTTTAAAGCGCACATCTTCAGTTACATATGTAGATAGATCTGCGAGAGACGCAGGCGTCAACGTTTCCATATATAGCTGATATGCGTCACATAATGTTGTCATGGCCGTGTCATCCTCCGTGTGATGGCAAAATACAGAGCGTCAGGTATCAATTTGAACGCTGTCAAAATCCAGGCAAGTCGCCTTGGAAATCTGATCTCGAAAGTGTTAGATTTGAGTCCTGCTACAATTCGCTCGACAGCGTCATCAAGAGACATCAGGAAAGGCATTGAAAATTCGTTCTTATCGGTCAGAGGCGTTTTCACAAAGCCTGGATTAATCAATTGTAGTTTGACGTCATTGGCATCGAGTTCTGGCTTTAAAGACTCACACATATTTATTAGTGCTGCTTTGGATGCGCCGTAAGCTGCAGATGTTGGCAAGCCACGATACCCTGCAACAGACGCGACGACAGCAATGTGACCAGCGCGGCGTTCCATAAATCTTGGGATGATTTCGCTCAGGCCATTGACTGTCCCCATCAAGTTTATATCGATGAGTTTTTGGAAGGGCTCCCGTGAAAAATGAGAGGCGGTCACTTCTTGATGCGTTCCAGCATTTAGAATAGCCAGGTTAATGTTACCAAGCTTAGCTTCAATATCTTTGATCACTTTCGTTGTCGCATCGACGTCGGTCACGTCTAGGGGAAATTTATGTACGGTGCCATTTGCACATTCGGCTTCAAGTGACGCGAGGTCATTTTCTGTGCGCGCGCTGACAGCAACTGTCCATCCATCCAGTGTTAGACGCTTGGCAAGCGCACGTCCAATTCCCTTTCCAGCTCCTGTGATCCAGGCGACACGACGTTCTGTGAGATTGGTCATTGAGCCATCTGTGAGGTCATCCCACCCTGACATTGACGACATACGTATTCGATCACAGACCCGTCTCTTCCTTTGAAACGTAATTTTACCCAGCGGCCCATATCATCGTACCAAACTTCATTAATGAGATCCCCTGTATAGGTATAACGCATTGCTGGAATAATACCGGATTCAGTTTTTACGTTTTCATAGCCAGCGGCATTGATCAGGACATTGTTGATTTCACCGGTCAGAGTATTCAGGACCTGATCCTGTTTTAGAACCTCAGCATTCCAGTGGTTGGTTGGGTAAATCGGTAGATTTATATCGAGACTATTCGTTCCACGTGTAAGCCGTAAACGCGACCCTTGTTGGTCGGCAAGCATTGAAAATAGCGTGCCGTCGTCATTAACACTAATTTCTAGTTTGTTGAGGATGCCGTCACGCCAAATGGCGCGTGAGTCATATCGATACTGAAAGGCAGTAAAAAAAAGGATATCTATCTGCATTCGCGATGCACTGTTGACGACAATTTTGTCATCGTTGGTGTCAAACCGTACAAGGTGGTCGCCGATTTTCTTGCCCGATCGCATAATATCGAACTGCATTTCTGTCCCATATAACGCAATTGGGTCTTTAGCATTAAAGGCTGCGGGTACAGCCTTTTGTGCAGGCGCAGTCCCAACGAATGTGAGAGATAGAAAAAATATACCGCAGAGAGATCGAAAATTTGTCATAAAATTAGCTATTAAGATCCTGAATTAACTTAATTTGTACTTCGACTATTTACGTTGCATTCGACCTATTGGATCACTGTGTGACGACTCTTTAGTATTAGGGGCATAAGCGACCCTATCATGTGTCGACGTCATTACCTTGGCACAATAGAGTTTTCTCCTCAGTATGATTATGTGCCGTATCTCGGGGGTGCGTAACTGCCCTGCAACTTGAGAGCGGTGACGTATTAAGAGAAGGCGCTGCGATCTTGCAATTCATCGCAGACCAGCATGCGGATCTAAAACTGGCCCCACCAGCTGGCTCGTTGGAACGCGCACATCTTCAAGAGCACCTGAATTACACAAGTTCAGAACTTCACAAAGCTTTTTGGCCGTTCTTTTCAAGAACTTCTAGCGAAGCAGAGAAGGATCAGGCGAAGTCGAACGTTACAAAGAAATTCGATTATCTCGATGCTATGCTCAGCGATAGCCGGATGTACTTGCTTGGTGATCAGTTCACCGTAGCTGACGCCTATATGTTTGTTGTCTGCAATTGGTCAAACTTCGTTGGCATTGATTTGTCAGAGTGGCCAGCCCTGTCTGCAAATGTGGACCGCGTTGCTATACGTCCCGCCACTCAATCCGTAATGAAGGCCGAAGGATTGCTCAACTAATGGAAAAACAAAATTTTGCAGCCATTGTCCGCGCGATGGAAATCTACTTTGACGGCCTCTATCAAGCTGATAGCAAGACATTGGCCAATGTCTTTCATCCGGATGCTTGGTACGTCAACGCCCTCGAAGGCGATTATATGAACAGGTCCATGCTCGAGTACTACACTGTTGTAGGTGGCCGCGTGCTACCTGCACAAACCGGTGATGAACGCGACGACCAGATACTCTCTATTAAATTTGGCGTTAATCGCATGGTATTCGTTGAAGCTCAAATGACAATGTCAGGTCGAGTATATCTCGATTAATTAACATTGATTTTAGATGATGGCGAATGGCGAATCATTGCAAAAATATTCTCATCGACCTCCATAATGGAGACTACCTAGATGCCTTATGTGAACATCAAAATAACCCGCGAAGGCGGCCCAGATGGCAACGACCTTAGTGATGCCGAGAAAGCCGAGTTGATACATGGCACAACAGAGTTGTTGGCACGGATTCTTGGCAAATCCCCAGCATCGACGTTTATCGTTATCGATGAGGTCGGTCTGAATGATTGGTGCATTGGCGGTTTACCCGTCCCTGAATACCGCAACAAGCTCGAGCAAACCCAAAAATAAAACTGAGGGGTTTTCGTTTGCGATATTTTCAAACGGGACCCCTTACTCGGCTCTGTGCTTGGCCTGCTGATCAAAAAAGGACGCCGTACTCGGCAGCTGGGGCAATTCAAGTTGAAACGGGACTGAGCGCACCCTGTTTGTTTTCTCTCCACGGACAACCATGCCTTCGTATTTTGTTGGCATCGCGCTTGAAGATACGGGGACCGCATCCTCAGCTGTATAGACGCAAATAAATAATGTTCGTGGATTTTCAGACATATTGGCCGTTGAGCCATGCAAAAGGCGGGTATGCATCAGGCAAACGGACCCCGCTTGGCCAACGCATCGCTTTGCCTTTGGCAGACTCGCTTCCGCAACTTCATCCGTGACCGCCCCCGTAAAAACACCATCATGCCACAGGCCATGTAACTCTTCTTTGTGTGAACCTGGCACGACTTCCAAAGGGCCATTTTCCAAAGTGACCTCATCGATCATCAAAAGTGCCGTGACGATGTCATCATTTGTATGAGGTGTGAATGGGAAGTCCTGATGCCATTTTACGGCGGTTTCACCACCCGGCAATTTGGAGTTAATTTTAGAGTGATGGAATTTTACATTCGGGCCGATAAGATCTGCGATACAGTCTGTCATCCGGCTTAAGGCCATCGCCTGGTAGTAAGCGCCCGATACTTCGACAGGAGCATTCACCCGGCGCAGCCTCGGCTTATCAGCTCGATGCCCTGGCTCAAGGTCAAACTGGGGACGTCCATTGATCGTCTCGCCGTATGATTCTGAGTGACCACAGCTTTCCTCGACCCAGCCTGAGAAATCGGTTTGCATCGTATGCAGCAACGCAGCGTCGACAACATCCTCAACGACCAAGTATCCGTCGCGCCAGAAATCTTCTTTTTGTGCTTTGCTCAACATTGCCATTACTCGACCCTCTTAATCTCTTTTACGAAACAGATCACCTAACCAAAATGCCTGCGCGCCAATGGCACCAAAGGGCAACAATACCCAGACAACATCAAACGCGGCTAGAACCAGGATAATAAAGCAAAATTCAGCGCGGCTGGCCGTGTGGAAGAAATAGAAGAGTTTGTCCTTGAGCGTTTTTGCTTCATCAGCGACAGCCTCACCTTGATCAGCATCCGATGCCTCAGCCGCCGCTGCTTCACGTTCTGCTGCTTTTCGTGCTTGGGTGTAGCGATTGGCACGAACGAGATCGATAGCATAATCAATCGTCGATCCTACTGCCGCAATCAATCCAAGATAAAACCACCACACCTCGCCATCAGCTATCCATATCCCATAACCAAGTGCCGCAAAGAATGACGTATCAATGATCCAGTCAACGAAGTCATCAAATGAGGCGCCAAAGGGCGAACTTTGCCCTTTCATCCGCGCGATGACGCCATCGCAATAATCGAGCACATAACTAAGGACGATTAGAAGTGCCCCATAGACGTTCCAGATCAACTCACCTTTGAGAAAAAAGCTGCATCCTGTGAGCCCAACAATCATCGAAATGAACGTCACTTGATTGGCGCTGACCGGTAACCGAACGGCAACCAATGACGCATAATAACCAAGCATGCGGGTCACAGGAAAAACCACGTTGGGTTTAACAATAACAGGCGCGCTTCTGCCTGCTTCATCTGTGGCTTGCTTGACTTCGATCGACACGGACATCGTGAATGGATCCCGGTTTTTGTTGATACACGATATTTACCGTAATGTGCCATTTAGGACAAACCCGCAGCGATTTAACGTTCGGTTCAAGATAGCCGACGATGACTTTACTTGGGGTTTGTATGGGCCAAGCGCCAAGTGATAGGTTCCGGCCAGATTTAACATGTGGCTGGCGCATCCAGGAGCATTATACGTTGTGATCAAAGTTCTTTCCTACATCGGACTTCTTGTCGGTCTCGCGATTATGACCGGCTTGATTATATGGCAAGGCACTAGTGATGTTGCTGATCTCATTATCTCTTCAGGCTGGCCAATCCTTTGGGTTCCCCTTGCCTGGAGCCCAACAGTTTTCCTCGGCACAATGGCATGGCGACTGCTGTTCCCTGTCGGCCAGGAACCATCGTTCAAAGATACGTTTATGGCTTTATGGATGGGCCGATCCATCAATACCCTTTTGCCCGTTGCCTCCATCGGTGGGGAAGTCGTCAAAGCACGCATGCTCATCCTTTGGGGTTACTCAAAAGCAGATGCGACGGCTTCGGTCGTTGTCGACAAAACGGTACAAGTGTTTGGCTTGATCATATGGGGTTTAGTTGGCGTTTCTTTACTGGTGCATTATTCCGTAGATCAGGAAATGATTGCGGGGGCCATTACAGGGTTTGCAGTTTTAGGTGCAGGCGTTGCGGGATTCGTACTGGTACAAAAATCCGGCATGACAAGATTCATGGTCAACTCAGCCCAAAAAGCTACCAACTCCGATTATTTTGAAGGCCTCAAAGATGGCGCCGACAAAGTTGATGCAGCTGTGCGAGGCAACTACGCACGACCCAAACGGCTTGTGATGTCTGTGTTTTGGCGCACTTTGGCATTGGTTCTACAATCCGCCGAAGTCTGGGCTGCCGCTTATGTCCTCGGCCATCCGATCAGTATCCTCGAAGCTGTATTTTTGAAAAGCGTCACATCGACTTTAAGCGATGTTGCCTTCGTCATCCCGAACGCGCTGGGCATCCAGGAAGGCGCGTTTATTATCTTTGGCGCTATGCTCGGTTATCCGCCTGATGTGATGCTGGCAGTCTCATTGGCCATTCGCATTCGGGAACTCATCATTGATGTGCCCGGATTGGTGATTTGGCAGCACGCTGAGGGTAATCACTTCTTTAAAAAACTCAAACGCACTTCGTCGGATAAAAATTAAAATGGATATTGCCGTTTATATCAGCTGGGCACTCCTCGCCGCTTCGATTGGATACATGCTGACTGCAAGTGCATGCGTCATCATGTTTGAAGGCAAATGCGTAAAGCCCACGCCGAAACCAACAACATGGCCAACCGTCACGCTTTTCAAGCCATTGCATGGGCTGGATTTTGAACTTGAAGCGAACCTGAGAAGTTTTTGCGCCCAGGATTACCCAGCGTATCAGGTCATATTTGGCGTATCCTCTGCTGATGACCCTGCAATCCCGATTGTCCGTGATTTACTGGCAAGCCTGCCTGACCTCGACGCCGAGCTTGTGATCGACACGGCCATTAACGGCAGCAATCCAAAAGTCAGCAATCTGATTAATATGGATAAAGTCGCCAAAAATGACGTTTTGATCATTTCTGATAGCGATATGCGGGTTAAGTCAGATTATATTCAAAAGGTCGTTGGTGGATTCAATACACCAAAAATTGGCGTCGTAACGTGCTTGTATCACGGCACGCCAGCACCCGGCTTTGCCTCACAACTTGGGGCCATGTTCATCAACCAATGGTTTGCACCCAGCGCGTTGATACCGGCAACGTTTGGCAAAATGACCCATTGCTTTGGTGCCACCATGGCCACGCGCCGCCAGATTTTAACGGAAATTGGCGGATTTGAAGCGCTAGCAAGTAATTTAGCTGACGATCATACGATGGGGCAGCGCCTACGGGACCTTGGATACGACATTACGTTGGCCAATGTGGTTGTTGAGAATTTTGTTCAAGAAAAAGACCTTAAGGCATTGATTCATCACGAATTACGCTGGGTACGAACCATCAGATCGATTGCGCCTCTAGGATTTGCATCTACATTTTTAACCGATACCATTCCCATCGGGCTTGTCGTCAGTTTCTTAATGTTCCTAGCTGGTTGGGATCTCGGCTGGGCATTACTGCCGACAGGCATCGCTATGGGGGCCCGGCTGATCCTACACGGCTCGACAATCGGCATATTTTCATCTAAAAATCCTTCAGATTCGTGGATTTTTCCTATACGTGACTTACTTTCTTTTTTCGTCAGGCTTATATGTTATACGGGCAAGACAGTCAGTTGGCGTTCCTCTCACCTTTCGGTCGGATCAGGTGGCGAGATTGATAAATGAAATTCCGACATTACGGTAAGTGATCGACATGAAAAAAACGTTGTTTCTAAGTCCTCCTTCTTTTGAAGGTTTTGATGGCGGCGCTGGTTCTCGTTACCAGTGCAAACGAGAGGTTCGCTCGTTCTGGTACCCAACATGGCTGGCTCAATTGGCTGCCCTGGTCCCTGACAGCACTCTCATCGATGGCCCAGCGGGTGGTTACACCCTCGAAGGACTGATTCCAGAAGCATCAAAATACGAAGTCCTTATCGTTTATACGTCGACACCAACATTTGCGAACGATGTGCTTGTCGCCAACGCGATGAAAGAAGCCAATCCTGATTTGCTGATCGGCTTCTGTGGCGCGCATGTGATGGTTAATTGGGAAGCGTCCATGAACGCATCTCCACATATTGATTTCGTATGCGATAAAGAATTTGATTTTACTGTTAAAGAAGTTTGCGAAGGCAAGCCATTGGCCGAGGTCAAAGGCCTTTACCACCGCGACGGCGACAAGGTCATGAAATCTGGTGAGCGCGGCATCATCCATGACATGGACTCGCTGCCTTGGGTTACGCCGATTTACAAAAAATTCCTGCAGTCAAAGAACTATTATAACGGTTACATGCTGCACCCGTATATGTCGCTTTATACCGGACGTGGCTGCAAATCCCGTTGCACGTACTGCCTGTGGCCTCAGACAATTTCCGGACACAACTACCGGACACGTTCAGTAATAGACATCGCCGCTGAAATTGCTTACGCACAAAAAGAATTCCCCGAAGTGAAGGAATTCTTTTTTGACGATGACACACTGACCGATAACATTGAACACGTCGAAGCCCTCGCCATCGAACTGGGCAAGCTGGGTGTGACATGGTCATGCAATGCGAAAGCTAATGTGCCGCGGAAAACACTCGAAATTCTAAAAGCAAACGGCTTGCGCTTACTTCTTGTTGGGTACGAATCTGGCAACCAGAAGATCCTCAACAACATGAAGAAAGGCGTGCGTCTCGATTTCGCCCGCAAGTTCACGCAAGACTGCCACGACCTAGGCATTTTGATCCATGGCTGCTTCATCGTTGGTCTTCCGGGTGAAACCCGTGACACGATCAAAGAAACAATGGCATATGCCAAAGAGATCGATCCAAAGACAATCCAAGTGTCGTTGCCAGCAACCTACCCAGGCACATTCCTGTACAAGCAGGCAATGGAGAACGGCTGGCTTCAAACTGACGAGGTCACAACAGGTCTCGTCACGGATGCGGGCACACAGGAAAGCATCTTGAGCTATCCGCATCTGGACAAAACCGAAATCTTTGAAGCTGTTGAGACGTTCTACAAAGATTTCTACTTCCGTCCTAAGAAGATGTTCCAGCTGACGATTGATATGTTCCGCGATTGGGAAGTCATGAAACGCCAGCTACGCGAAGGTGTAGAATTCTTCAAATTCCTCTGGGGGCGTAAAGAAACCGCTTGAAGAACCTCATCATCACCGCTGATGATTTTGGAATCTCCAAAGAAGTAAATGACGCCGTTGAGGACGGGCACAAGAACGGTGTCCTCACTGCGGCGTCGCTCATGGTTGCCGAGCCGTTCGCAGCAGATGCTGTCGAGCGCGCTAAAGACATGCCACGCCTAGGTGTTGGACTTCACGTCGCCTTATCAAGGGTACGCCCGGCAAGCGACCCAGACGATATCCCTGCGCTTGTCGATGACAAAGGATGGCTCCGCGCTGACCTTGTTGGTGCCGGGTTCCGGTTCTTCTTCCTGCCCGAAGCTCGTCGTCAGCTCGCAATTGAGATTAAGGCGCAGTTCGATGCATTTGCACGCACAGGGCTTACGCTTGATCACGTGAACGCACACAATCATCTACATTTGCATCCGACTGTTCTCAGCATCATTCTGAAAACGGGCAAGCAATACGGCATGCGCGCAATACGGTTGCCAAAAGACCGAAACACCAAAGGACTGGGTGCAGCCTTTTTGACGCCATGGCTTGCCTTGATGCAGGCCCGCATAACCAAAAACGGCATGCGCCACAACGATACCCTTTTAGGTCTGGATGAAACGGGCTTCCTGAATTCAGAAGCTATGACCAAGCTGATCGATAACTTGCCTGACGGCACGGCTGAATTAATGTGCCATCCAGCGACAGGCCCATGGGAGGGTATGGACCCCATGGCTTGCAGGTTCCATCATGACCAGGAGTATGCAGCGCTTATTGATGCCAGCATGCGAAATGCGGTCACAAACAGTGGCGCCAACCTTATTGCCTACAGGGATATCCCATGACCCATCCAAATGTCCCTCCATCTGAGGACCACGCAAACGGACTTGGACGAACATGGACGCACAAGCTGGCGCTTATCTTTGTCCGTCCGCTTGCAAACACATTCGTGACCCCAAATCATCTGACGTTCTTACGTCTGATCACCGGATTAGTTGCATGTTATTGCTTTGCCACGGGGGATCGCGAACTCATGATCTGGGGCGGTTGGATATGGGTATTATCCGCATTTCTTGACCGCACTGATGGTGAATTGGCGCGTGTGAGCGGCAAAACCAGCGCATGGGGTCACAAGTTCGATATGTTCTGTGACTCTGCCACCACAAGCTTGTTCTTTGTTGCCGGTGGGATTGGTCTTCGTGACACCGAACTTGGGCATTGGGCGATATTCATGGGTATTGCAGGTGGACTTGGTGTCCTCGCCGCAGAGTATTACGCAGAACAAATCGATAAGCGAAATGACGACCCAGATGATCGTGCCTATCCTGGTTTCGCAGATTTTGATTTTGATGACGTACTGTATCTATTTGCGGTGATCGCATGGTTTGATTGGTTCATGCCAATCGTTATCGGCGCATCTATTGGCGCACCAGCGTTCGCGCTTTTAACTTGGTACAAGTGGCAGAAACTTCCACCACTAGACAATGCAAAACCTTAAATAACCCGACTTAGTCGCTGATGTCGTCAGGGCTTTTTGCGACGATAGCGAACCTGTCTGCGAGGGCTGCTAATGTTGTCTGATGAATAATTTCAGCGGGCACATCGCTTTCCCCTGTTGCACTCGGCAAATCACGAGTCGCGATTGCGCTGACAACCAATGTGTTCCGATAGCCAAGATCAAGCGCCGCACGGGTCGTAGCACTGACGTACATATGTGTTTGGAATCCGACAATCGTCAACTGCTTGGCATCTAGTTCACGTAGCTTTGCTTCTAACGTTTTCCGGCAAAACTGTTCGGCAATCCTTTGCGAATGACGTCTTCGCCATCTTTGGGCGCGACGCGTGCATCAATCGCACCATGTGGATCGTCCAAATCAAATGCGCCGCCAGGCTTTCCTTCATGCTGAATATGTATGACTGGCGATCCTAGTTTGCGAAACCGTGACAACATAGCAGCAGCGTCTTCCATCGCAGCGTCGACACCTACCAATGGCAGAGCCCCAGTCACATATTCGTTCTGGCAATCAATCAATATAAGAACAGATTCAGACACGCGGTTTGGCGTAAGATCGGCTCCTGACATGCTGAGCAATGTTTTCGCCATGATCTATCCTCGTCTGGTTAAAAGTATTCGGGAAAGGCTGTCGTAAGCGCTGCCCGGATACGATCACGAACCGGCACTTCTGGCGCTGTCCGATCAAACGTCTTGCCGGTCACACGCTCAAACAATGATACATACTTGTTCGAGAACTCGACCAATGTTTCTCCAGGTATCTCAGGCAGCGGGTCCGTGTATGGATTGCATCGTGCCCTGATCCACAAACGCAGAAATTCTTTATCGAGACTCGCCGGCTCTTTTCCAGCGGCATGCTC
The DNA here is from genome assembly GCA_002389385.1 of Rhodospirillaceae bacterium UBA4468. Classification (GTDB taxonomy): domain Bacteria; phylum Pseudomonadota; class Alphaproteobacteria; order Rhodospirillales; family Casp-alpha2; genus UBA4479. The sequence continues at coordinate 21,258 of DGOK01000007.1, forward strand.
GCCTGGATAAAGCGCCGCATCCCAGTATCGACTGGAATCCGGTGTGTGGATTTCATCCGCAATCGTCACAACACCATTTTCGTCCAGACCGAACTCATATTTGGTATCCACAAGGATCAAGCCGTTCTTTGCGGCAATCTCTCGACCACGTTCAAACAGTGCGAGGCTTTTTGACGCTGCCTCATCCCACTGGGCTTGGGTCAGTAGGCCCTGAGCAACAACTTCTTGCGCCGAGATCGGATGATCGTGTCCATCCACTGAGCCTTTGGTTGTCGGCGTAATGATCGTTTCAGGGAGCGCATCGTTCTTTTCCAATCCCCCAGGTAATGTCTGACCATAAACATCGCGCTCACCCTTCGCGTACATCGTCCAGATGCTGGTGTCTGTAGTGCCCGTAATATAATCACGCACAACCATTTCGATGGGCAACATCTCTAATCGCTTGGCGATAATCACATTCGGGTCCGGATACGAAATCACATGGTTCGGGCAAATATCCTGGGTCTCTTCGAACCAGAATGCTGCCGTCGCCGTCAGAACATGACCCTTGTCAGGCACTGCGGCCAGGACATGGTCAAATGCGGACTGGCGGTCCGTTGCAATCATCACACGACGGCCATCACCGAGGTCATAGCTCTCGCGCACTTTGCCGCGCTGGAAGTCTGGCAGTTCAGAGAATTCCGCGTCGACGAGGACGTTATCTAAACGCCATTTATCTTGATCTGAAATAGTCATGTCCGTGAGTATAGTAACGCGCGCGCCGCTTACCAGATGAAATCTTTGACCTAGTGAACATAAAGAATAAGCAAAATACCGGCGATCACCAAAAGAATGCCCGCCATCTCAAGTTTGGTGCTTTTTTCGCGGAAAATCAGCGTTGAGAAGGCGAACGTGAACACCAGTTCTATTTGTCCGACGGCACGCACCAATGCAGCGTTTTCCAATGTAAAGGCTGTGAACCAGGCAATTGAGCCCAACACGCCCGCGACACCGACAGCCAATGACCATTTCCAGTTTTTTAAGACGTCGGTCATTTGGCCAGGCTCACGCCACAACAGATACAGACCCATGAAAATTGTCTGAATAACCACTGAAACCGCGAGCGTGAAAGCTGCAGGCATAACAAACCCGTCGTAATCCAGCTCAAGCGCTGCACCACGGAAGAAGACCACGGACGCGCCTAAGAACAATCCTGACGCGAGGCCTATCATCGTCGATTTTTCGGTTAACCCGGTGAACAAGGTCTTAAACGTAATATTCGTCTGCGCCAAAGACATCGCCATCACACCCATAACACTGACAACAATGGCAAAAATCGCCCCCCAGGTCAGCGTATCGCCCAACAATAGGAAAGCTAGTAGTGCAACCTGAACTGTTTCAGTTTTAGAGAACGTCGTCCCGACCGCAAAATTTCGAAACGAGAATAACCAGACTAACAAACCTGTAAATATGATCTGCGATAACCCGCCTAGAACACAATAAAGCAGAAACAGCCCCTTGATTTCAGGGATCGGCATCTCGCCCCAGGTGTTCAATCCAAAGACGTACAGCACCGCAAATGGCCATGCATAAAAGAACCGCACATACGTTGCACCGCCGGTCGACAGTTTTCCTTTGAGATGCTTTTGTAAGGCTGAACGAAGATTCTGGCAGAACGCCGCGACAATCGTAATAGGGATCCAAATTTCCATGCGGCGGTCGGCACCTCGTTATCAATCACGTTACAGCCGTTTATTATGTCGGCGGACCTCGGAGCGGTAAACACCTTACATTCCTCAGAGTTAATTCTCTGTCTTGGCCCACGTCACACATCTGCCTATCTTCATCCTATGACAAAGGCACGTTTTATCGGCAGCGAGATATACAGGGATAGCACATATGAGCGCGGGCATCCGCTCGCCATTCCACGTGTTTCCCTTGCGATAGATCTTATCCGGTCCCTGAATTGGTTCACGGACGACAGCTATGTCGATAGCCCGCGTGCGAGCTCGACGTATCTCAAACGCTTTCATACATCGGATTATGTAGACGCTGTTATTCAAGCTGAGCGGGATCAGGACGCCAGCCCAGCCGTACGGGAACGACATAATATCGGCATCAACGGCAACCCCATATTTCCAGAGATGTTTTCACGCCCGGCTACTGCGGCAGGCGGCGGCATGTATGCAGCAGAGCTCGTCCGGGATGGTGGCCAAGTGTATAATCTGGGCGGTGGCCAGCATCATGGCCGTCCCGACCAAGCCAGTGGGTTTTGTTATTTCAACGAGCCTGCACTCACCATGGGTCACCTTCTTGAAAACGGCACGCAACGCATTTTCTATATCGACCTTGATGCCCATCATGGCGATGGCGTGCAGGATGCTTTTCATGACGACGACCGCGTCTTCACCCTGTCCATTCACGAAGGTGGTCGCTGGCCGATGGATCGGCGCAGCACCAATCCAGATACACAGCCCGGCGGCATTATGGACCGCGCTGGGGGCGCTGCCCGAAACCTACCCGTCCCACCCGGCCTTAACGATGATGAACTTGAAGCCTTGATTGAGGGCGTCGCATTACCCCTCATCACATCGTTCGAGCCTGAGGCGTTATTTATTCAATGTGGTGTAGATGCACTTAGCGATGACCCACAAAGTCGGATTGAGCTCTCGAATACAGCACTTTGGCGTGCCGTCAGAACGCTTAAGGATTTAGCCCCCCGCCTGATCGTTTCTGGTGGCGGTGGATATAACCCTTACAGCGTGGCGCGTGGCTGGGCAGGTATCTGGGGCGTGCTCGCTGGGTTCGATGTGCCTGAGACGTTACCGCCAGAAGCCGAGGCCCTATTGCGCAACGTAACATGGCAGCATCGCCGCGCCGCCAATGCACCAGAAAGATGGTTCACGACGCTCGCCGACCCGGCTCATCATGGCCCCATCCGCCCCGAAATCCGAAACCTGATTAAAGAGCATTCTAGCTAACGTGAACGGCTTCAAGTCTGCGCAAACATCAACGAGAACGGCCTTGTTCGACATCCAAGGTTTTTCTCCCTACATAAGAGCGAACAATGATCAAAAATTTTCTTTCACGTTTACAAGGCAAGACGATGACAACCAATGATATGAAGCCTCCGATCGCCGATAAGCGCCCCACCAAAACGACCTTTCACGGGCACACCCGGGTCGACGATTACGCGTGGCTGAAGGATGAGAATTGGCAGCAAGTGATGCACGAGCCTGACGTGCTGCAGTCAGATATCCGGGCTTACGTTGAAGCCGAGAACGCGTACACCTGGGCTTGCATGGAAGATACGCAAAAACTCCAACGGACCTTGTTTGCCGAGATGCGCGGACGCATTAAAGAAGACGACACCACTGTGCCTGATCCCGACGGAAAATATGCATATTATGTACGCTATGTCGAAGGTGGGCAGCACCCAAAATTTTGCCGCACACCTACGTCTGGAAAAAACGTTGAAGAGATTTTATTGGACGGTGACGTCGAGGCAAAAGACCTGAGCTTCTATAAGATCGGTGCTTTCTCTCATACGTCTGATCACAAAATTGCGGCCATCGCCGAAGATAAAAATGGTTC
>DGOK01000007.1:24870-41404 GCA_002389385.1 Rhodospirillaceae bacterium UBA4468
GTGATGTCGAATGGGCAGAAGATGGTAAAACACTTTTCTATACAGTCCTGGATGAAAGCCATCGTCCGTCAAAAGTCATGCGACATATTCTGGGGACTGACAGCGCTGATGACGTCGAAGTCTTTGAAGAAACAGACCCTGGATTTTTCATCGGGCTGTCCAAGACTGAAAGCCGTCGATACCTGCTGATCGATAATCATGATCATCAAACATCCGAAGTTTGGCTTATCCCATCTGACAAACCAGATACTGCGCCCGCGCTGATTGCGGCGCGCGAGCCCGGCGTTGAGTACAGTGTGTCTGAACGAGACGGCAAGCTCATCATCTTAACAAATGCTGATGGTGCCGTTGATTTCAAACTGGTCACAACATCCATCGACGCGCCGTCGCGTGAAAACTGGCAGGACCTCATCCCGCACACGCTGGGCAAACTCATCGTGACCGCAGGCGTTTTCGCCGACTATCTGGTGCGGCTTGAACGTGTGAATGCGTTGCCGCAGATAAACATACGCAACTGGGAAACCCTCAAAGAAGAAACCATCTCGTTTGAAGAAGAAGCTTACGCCTTGGGCCTCGAAGGTGGATACGAATTCAAAACAGATGCCTTGCGGATGTCCTATTCTTCACCAACAACGCCGCGCCAGGTTTTCGATTATAACATGCAAACCGGTATAAGGACTCTCCTCAAGCAAGACGAAGTTCCGTCAGGCCACAACCCGGCTGATTATGTTACCCGGCGTATTCAAGCTGTTGCCGGTGATGGTGAGCTTGTCCCCGTCACTGTGGTCTATCGCAGCGACTTGATCCTTGATGGGTCCATGCCGACACTTTTGTACGGCTATGGCAGTTACGGCATGTCGATGCCGGCGTCTTTCGTCACGTCACGCTTAAGTCTTGTCGACCGGGGTTTTGTTTATGCCATCGCCCACATTCGGGGCGGCATGGAGAAGGGCTACAATTGGTATCAGGACGGCAAGACGACGACGAAGATGAACACCTTCACAGATTTTATTGCCGCAGCGAACGGATTGATTGCTGAGAACCTGGCATCACCCGGCAACATTGCCATCCATGGCGGTAGTGCTGGCGGCATGCTCATGGGTGTGAGCGCCAACCTGGCGCCTGACTTGTGGCGAACTGTTGTTGCTGACGTGCCATTCGTCGACGTCCTCAACACTATGTGTGATACGTCTCTGCCCCTAACCCCTATTGAATGGCCAGAATGGGGCAATCCCATCGAAGATAAAAATGCCTACGATTACATGTTGTCTTATTCGCCTTATGAGAAAGTTGTCGCAAAAGATTATCCAGCGATCCTCGCCACTGCAGGATTAACCGATCCACGCGTGACATACTGGGAGCCCGCGAAGTGGGTCGCCAAACTTCGTGCGACCAAAACCAACGACACACCCTTGCTTATGAAAACAAATATGAGTGCAGGTCATGCAGGAGCATCTGGACGTTTTGACAGGCTTGAGGAATTAGCCTTCAACTATGCGTTCGTCATGAAGTCATTTGGCATGAAGGCATAAGCTTTTCACTTAACCTGACAAATTAACCAGCGCACCAATTGGAACGGCACCGGAAATATTTGCGCTGGCACTAATCAGGCTTTGATCAAATCCATTGGTCTGTCCAAGTGCGGCTTGCAGTTGTGACAAGCGCTCCAGGCGACTTCCAACTGTTTGCGCCGCTCCACGCAATCGGGCTTCACTAAGCCGCGCCGTTTCACTTGTTGAAACATCCAGTCTGGAAATGCCTAAAGAGAATGGATCAAGTCCTTGCGGGTTAATCGTCAGTGATCCACCAAACTTTGTCGTTTGCAATTGGAAAGGCAAGCTGTTGCCGTTGATGAAACTTCCACCACGCACGGTCGTAGCTTGAGTAAGATTATTGATAAGAACAATGGCACGATCAATCTGCGTCTGAATATTACCACGCGAAACTCGAGTCCCGTTTATGGTCAAGTTCGTTTCTGAAGAGACCAGCCCATCCTGGCCAGCAACCCTGGCAAGATCTGCCAGTTCTAATAGCGCTTCCCGGATTGATGCGCCTGCAAAAACTGACTGACGTAATGTCCGATTTGCGTCAGGTAAATTAATGGCCACTGACCGTTCAACAAACCGTCCGGCAACAATGCCATTAGATAATGCCAAGCCTTGTGCGGCATTAAATGATATCCTACCACTTCGCACAAGCCGACTTACAGCCCGCCATGAATCAAGCGCAACCGTAAGCGCACTCCCCGATGGAATTTCAAGCGCCACCCCCGTGTATCCCCCTTGGCCATTGGCTGAAGGTTACTTTTTTATTTTTAGTATAGCATACAATTAATAATGTGGCGGACGTCGGTCGGCTTCTTCTTCTGGGTCTATGTCGGCTTTGGTTGCATCAAGTTTTGAGATTTGACGGCGTAACTTTTCAATCGATTCCCATTGCTCTGTAATCACATCACTCAGTTCATTAATCGTCTGCTCTTGATGCGTCACCGTCATCTCAAGTTCTGTTATTCTTTTATCAAATTCGTCGCTCATCAATGCATCCTTAGCGTATCGCACCGCGCGCAGTAATCTCCCAGAGATCAACCACACATCCACCTTTTACAACCACGTACCAGTCATAAAGATTAACCGTCGGATCGCAATGCCCAGGGATGATGCGGAGCTTTTCACCCAAGATCACGTCGCGCGCCGCTTTTTCTAAAATCAGCGTGCCGTGGTCGTCCGATGGGCGCTGATACCGCGCACCAGGAATATCTGCGACCCAAGGCATCCCCTGATCATTGCCGAGCGCCTTATGGCCTGCGTCGACAACCGCTTTTCCAGGCTTCGTCGCACTCATCACTGTCACAAGCACGTAAAGACTATGGCGAAAATCTGTGAACGGATCGCCTTGCTCGTCTTTGTTTTGAGCATAATCCGCATCCATAAAGATATACGAGCCACATTGCATTTCCTGATAAATGCCACTGGTCGCTTCAAAGCGAAAACTACCTGTGCCAGCACCCGTCACCGTCGGTACGTCGATGCCGATCTTTGCAATCTCAGCTAAGGTCTCTTTGACCAGATCGCAGGTGCCACCAATAGCAGCCCCTCGCTCATTGGCCGTGCGGATATGCTGTGCAGAACCATGATATGCCTGAAGCCCCTGAAAGTTGAGCCCTTCCTCAGCATCAACAATCCCCACAAGATCGGCCGCAGCCTTACCCGGTGCAATGCCACAACGTCCGGCACCAACATCGATCTCAACATAAACATCAAGTTCAACACCGGCATCCCGCGCAACCTGACCTAAGTCCTGCGCATTGGTCGCATCGTCGACACAAATGCCAATTGTTGCATCCTTTGCCAAAGCCGCCAGACGCTTGAGTTTCTTCTCTCCCCAGATCTCGTTTGTGACGAGGACGTTGTTCACACCACCCGCCACCATCGCTTCTGCTTCGCCAACCTTTTGGCAGCAAACACCAATCGCCCCCGCAGCCATCTGCCTAAGCGCAATCTCTGGACACTTATGTGTCTTGGAATGTGCGCGCAGTCGAACACCGTAATCGCTTACGGTTTGCGCAAGCTTTGCAATATTCGCTTCGAAAGCATCGAGATCGATGATGAGCGCAGGTGTGTCGATGTCTTGGAGATTATCGCCAATTTCGGCGGGAGGGAGTGTCATGTTTAATTACCTATCCAAATGTCGAGATACGCGGAGCATACCGGGCATATGTCTACATTGTCACGTTGAGCGGTCATGGGCTTGACTTAAGCTCTCCATGAACCACATTTATGGTGTTCAATCTATATGCTCATGGTGGGATATAGATCACAGGCGCCAGTATTTCTGGGCTCAATAACGACCTCGCCCAACGGGAGGTTTGGAGATAGCGATGACTGTATTTAACAATCCCCACATGCTCGGTTTCGACCATTTTGAGCGCATTCTCGATCGTGCCGTAAAGGCTTCTGCCGAAGGCTATCCGCCTTATAACATTGAGCAAACCGGCGAGAACGATATTTGTATCACTCTGGCTGTTGCAGGATTCTCGATGGATGACCTCAGCGTTTCCGTCGAAGACAACCAACTGGTTTTTCGTGGCAAGCAAGTAGATGACATCGGTGAGCGCATCTTTATCCACCGCGGCATTGCTGCACGACAGTTCCAGAGAGCATTCGTCTTGGCAGAAGGCATCGATGTTGTCGGTGCGACACTCGATAATGGCTTACTGAATGTAGATCTTCACCGCGAAGTGCCTGAGCCAGAAATCAAAACTATTAAGATTCAAAGCGGCAAGACTAAGGCGCAGACCATAGATATGGATTCTGACAGCTAGGCTGCAAATAAAATCATATTCGTGTTTTAAAAACCGCGTTAAGCTGCGCGTATTTCCTGCGACTCGGTCAATATCGCGGATAATGCGTCGACTTCGCCAGTGCCGCGCAATTTCTCGCAGGTATTTTGATCTCGGAGCAATCTTGAGACCCGTGCCAATGCTTTAAGGTGATCGGCGCCTGCTTCTTCAGGTGCGAGCAAGACAAAGATCAAGTCTACCGGACGTTCGTCAATTGATTGAAAATCAACAGGCTTTTCAAGGCGCGCAAAGATTCCGTAAAGACGATCGAGTTCTGGCAATTTGCCATGAGGGATTGCGATCCCGGATCCAACGCCCGTTGTGCCAAGACGCTCGCGGTCCATCAGCACGGCAAAGATCTTGCGCTCATCAATGTTCGTAATATCAGCAGCACGCCGCGCCAGTTCCTGCAAAACTTGCTTTTTACTGGTCGCGCGAAGATTTGCTACGACGCATTCACCATCAAGAAGATCGGTAAGTTCCATTCTCTCGTCCCACCTAAAGTTAGGCTAACACAAATTCAATATTATTTACGGCGCGTACATTTAGTCTGCTGCGCCACTTGGTGATGGATCAATCCATCCGATATTTCCATCTTTCCGATGGTATACAACGCTTAACGTTCCCGTCTTGGAATTGCGGAACATAAGAACCGGCAAATCTGCCAAGTCCATACGCATCACCGCTTCACTGACTGAGATTGTCATAATGTCTGTTTGCATTTCCGCAACGATAATCGGCTGCGCGTCTGCTTCGACTTCAGTTTCGCTATCATCACCCTGGATAACGTATTGCTGCGCCATCATGATGACTTCGTCTTTACTCGGACGGCGCCGCTGATCATCGACTAGGCGGCGCTTATAGCGACGCAGTTGCTTGGAAATACGAGCAAGGGCTATATCAAATGCGGGATAAGCCTCATCAGCTTCGCCTCGCCCTTGAATGATGATGCCGCGTGGGCCCGGGTGCACCGTAATATCAACATGCATGCGCGCGCCTTCGCGTGACAATGTCACATTCGCATCAAGAGCTTGGTCGAAGTACTTCGTAACCGAATCGGTAAGATGATTTTCCGCGTGCTCGCGAAATGCATCACCAACGTCAACATGCTTGCCGGAAATTGAGATTTCCATGATTACTGCACCTTTAAGTATTTGATTATAAAGATTTCTTCGACCTCGTAGGAAGCGCAATCAGGCGTCATCCGAGCTCCTTTTCGAAACCGTGGGCGGACCCTAGTGACGTGGTCCCGCGAAGTCAATACGAGAAGCATTTGCATAAGACGATGTTACGACAAAACATCGAAAATGTCACCTTCATGTAGGCTTAAAGAGAATAAAAATAAGCTTTACTTTGGTGGCGCTTTTTGTTTGCGGCGCTCCACTGATGAGCCGATTCTCAACGATTCTCGATACTTAGCAATCGTCCGCCGCGCGATGTCGTAACCATCTTCGACCAATAACTTTACTAATTTATCGTCGGACAGAATACGCTTTGAGTCTTCCGCATCGATCAATTCCTTAATTCGGAATCGCACAGATTCGGCTGAATGCGCATCCCCGCCATCCGTCGCACCAATCGACGACGAGAAGAAGTACTTCAATTCGAAAATGCCGCGCGGGGTTACGATGTATTTATTCGATGTCACGCGGCTGACCGTGCTTTCGTGCATTTCGATTTCATCAGCAACATCGCGCAAAACCATCGGCTTGAGATGCGTAACGCCTTTCTTAAAAAAGGCATCCTGACGTCGCACGATCTCGCTTGAGACTTTCAGAATTGTTGTTGCTCGCTGATGCAGTGCCCGTACGAGCCAATTCGCTGTCTGGAATTGCTCCGCTAAATATTTTTTATCTTCACGCGTCATCGGTGTTTCGAGAACGCGCGCATGATACGTCGTGTTTACCAATACGCGAGGCAGCGTTTCATGGTTGAGTTCGACCACCCAACCACCTTTTGGATGTGCAACCATGAGGACATCCGGGATAATCGGCTCGGACAGTTCGGCGGCAAACGACAAACCTGGCTTTGGATCAAGCTCACGTAACTCGCTCAACATGTCGATTATATCTTCAGCATCGACATCACATAGATTGGATAATTTTGTAAATTCTCGCGAAGCCACAAGATCAAGATTTTCGATAAATACCTGCATCGCCGGATCGAAACGATCACGCTCGATAAGCTGAAGCGATAAACATTCCGCCAAATCTCGTGCGAAAATTCCTGTAGGCTCAAACGATTGCAATGTACGTAAAACATCAAGCACGTGCGCCTCGTCAGTGCCTAAGGCCGCAACGACATCTTCGATGGGCTCGCTTAAGTATCCGCTTTCATCGACCTGATCTATCAGGTACGCCGCAATGATCGCATCGTGACCTGGCAGGTTCGCCAATCCCAATTGCGTATCAAGGTGTGTCCGCAAGCTGACTTGCTCCGCCAAGGTTTCTTCGAGACCTGGTAAATCACCATCATAACCACTCGCACTCGGTGCGAGGCTACTTTGCCCCACCGAGACACTACCGTCTTCATAAGCATCCGTTGTGTTGGCATCCAACTCAACCGCGGTCACCATTTCAATATCTTTGGGATCACCAAGATTTAAATCATCCAAGGCGGGTGCGTCTGCAAACGAATCGCCATCGCCTGGCTCTAGATCAGTTGTCTCAGCAGGGGTCGCTTCGTCCCGTTCAAGAAGTGGATTGTTCTCTATTTCGCTCTCGACGAATTCTAACAGCTCCATATTGGAGAGCTGCAGCAATTTGATTGCTTGCTGCAACTGCGGCGTCATGACCAAAGATTGGCCAAGTCGCTGCTCTAGGCGCGGCGCCATTACCATGCGCGAACCCTATTCATGTCGTTAAAGTGAGAAACGATCACCCAGATAGACGCGCCGCACATCGGCGTTGCCGACAATGTCCGATGGCGCTCCCTCCATCAACATTGAGCCATCATGGATGATGTAAGCCCGATCAATAACATCGAGCGTTTCACGCACGTTGTGATCGGTGATCAAAACGCCAATTCCACGGTCTTTTAGGTGGGCGACAAGTTCTCGGATATCGCCAACTGCAATTGGATCAATACCTGCAAATGGCTCGTCCAAAAGCACAAAATGGGGATTGGATGCAAGTGCTCGCGCAATTTCTACACGCCGACGTTCACCACCAGAAAGTGCCATAGCCGGGGCACGGCGTAAGTGGGTGATCGAAAATTCAGCAAGGAGCGCGTCCAAAATAGCTTCACGTCGCTCGCGGCTCGGCTCGGTGACTTCAAGAACAGCGCGGATATTGTTTTCAACCGATAGCCCGCGAAAGATTGATGCCTCTTGGGGCAAGTAGCCAATACCTAATCGCGCGCGGCGATACATCGGCAGATCCGTAATATCATTCCCGTCCAGAATAACGGTGCCCGTATCAGGCTGGACCAATCCTGTGATCATATAAAAGCACGTCGTCTTGCCCGCACCATTCGGGCCGAGCAATCCAACAACTTCACCGCGTTGAACTTCCAGGCTGACACTGCGAACCACCGGACGTTTTTTAAAGCGCTTGCCCAGATTGTGCGCATACAAACCGCGTTTGCTCTCAGCGATAACCCGAGGCTTCTTGCGGCTTGGCTTCACATCTCCTTGCCCTTGAGCAAGTTGCTGGCCAATGTCTATAAAATCGTCGCTCATAACTGTCTTTTTACTCTCACGCTTAAATGGTCGCTATTTAATTACTGTTTCGGTTCTTCGGAACGAATGACCCTTGGACCCGCCCGGAACTCGATTGATTGGCACAGGCAAACAATTTGCTAATGCCCGTATTAAGATTGACCTCTGCACGACACCCGCGCAACTCGTTATCGTCTCGAACCAATTTCACTTTACCCGTTAGCGTGGCAACGCCGCTATCGACATTATACACACCACGATCACCGGTCGCCGTCTCACGTCCTGTTCTAATGCGAACGTTATCATAAGCATCAACGCGATACACGCGTGTTTGCCCCTTGGCGTCGGGCTTCAAATGCGCAACCAGAACGTCTGCATGCACACGTTTATTGTCTCGAACCGCAACAGCATCCCCGCGCGCCACAGCGAAGCTTTTCAATTCCCAGTATTCCAATTGCTGGCTTGCCGACAGTGTATCTTTACCTGAGACAAGGCGTGGTTTCTCGCCATCGATCACCAGCACTTTTTTATCCGCATTATAGATCGCACGGCTTCCGTAAGCCGTTTCACTATTAGAAATGATCCGCACATTTCCTAATGCATCTAACCGCCAGACTTCAGATTGTCCGCCCGCACCTTCGCGGTAGTGTGCCTTTAACTCATCACTAAGAACTTCGACCTCGCCCCGCACAGCACGCGCATTCCCGCGCGCAACAAAGATGCTGCCATCCTGTTGCCATTCGATACCGTCCTCTGCATACACTTCAATCGGCACATCACCTTTGACGCCGCCTAAGCTAAGGCTCTGGGCATTAGCACCACCGAAGCTCAGCGTCACTGCAGCTAAAAATGCAGCGGCATAAACCCCTGAGAATGTTCGTTGAAGCGATGAAACCGTTGTTAAAGCCATAAAGCCCTCAATTTATTCTCCCTTAAGGAGATGTTTTCCCAGCGCCCGGGTAAATGACCAACTTGCTTTTACCCGTGAAGTATATCGTCTTGCCTTTATCTTTAAGCCTAAACCCTTCGGCTTGAAGATTGCCGAATGAACCCTGGCCTTTTATAGGATGATCCCCTTCCGCAACACTCTTATCTAGATCAATCTTCGCCTTCTCGGTTAAGAATTCGTAACCACTGTCATGATAAAGCACGACAGACCCAACTAAATCGAGGGCTTCTGCCGTTCGGCCAAAGATCCCACGCTCCGCGGTCAGAACCAACCAGGTATCATCTTCAAGCAATATATCTGCTTTTGGACTATCCAATTCTACAATATTTCCGGTGTCTGCAAGCCGTCGGGCGATCTCGGCCGTAACTGAATAGGGCTGATTTTCATCATCAGTTCCCAGGTAGCGCGGATTTAACATGCTTGGATCGGCTGCTTCTTTGACCGTTAGATCAGCAAATCCAATCCGAAACCGCGCATCAGGCACATTGATATAAGGCCAAGCCACAATAAGCGCGATCAGAAGGGCCGCAATCGTCGGCAAAAGGATCTTCATGGCACGAACAAAGTTAGAATAACCGGCAAGATGCCGGCGCGGGCCTTGTTCATTGAACCCAAAGCCGCTGCTTCGTGTGCGGCCTTCCAGGTCAAGATCGTTATTTTCAGCAGATGCCATTACGGTTTTGGCCTTGCTCAGGAAAATCGCATTAAGCGACACCAGCCCTTAAGCAATCATGAATATGGAGAACACCAACGGGTCTATTATCAGCAACGACAAATACATTGGTGATCTTATATTCATTCATAAAATGAAGAGCTTCACTTGCGAGCGTATCAGGATGCAGCGCCTTAGCGTCAATCGTCATTAAATCTGCAACCGCCTTCATGGTCAGATCATCGCTCATATGACGGCGTATATCACCGTCCGTCAAAATACCTGCCAGAGTCCCGTCTTCGTTTGTCACGCCAACACAGCCAAACCCTTTTGTCGTCATTTCAATCAAGGCTGCTGACATGACAGTATCGACTCCAATGACAGGCAATTCTGTTCCACCGTGCATGATGTCTCGGACTTTTAATAATCTTCGGCCAAGCTTGCCGCCAGGATGTAGCGCATGGAAGTCATCGCTCGAAAATCCACGTTTTTCTAGCAGGGCAACGGCGATCGCATCACCAAGCGCCAGCATAACCGTCGTCGACGTTGTTGGCGCGAGGCCCATGGGGCACGCCTCGTCTGCTTGCGGGATAACCAATGATGCGTCTGCGGCCATCGCCAACGTGCTTTCAGCGCGCCCTGTTATGGATATGAGCGGGATTTCAAAGCGTTTGCAGTACTCGACAAGATCAGCAAGCTCGGTCGTCTCGCCCGAGTTTGATAAAGCAAATACAGCATCTCCTTTGGTAATCATCCCAAGGTCACCATGAGATGCTTCTGCTGGATGCACAAAGAACGCTGGCGTACCGGTTGATGCTAATGTCGCGGCAATTTTCCGAGCAACATGCCCACTTTTGCCCATTCCAGTAACTACAGCCCGTCCTGTGACTTTAGATAAGATACGGATCGCCAGCGCAACATCATCACCAAGAGATGCTTCGAGCGCCTTCAAACCGTTGATTTCGATGTTCACGACGCGCTTTGCAGCAGCGATATCCTGATCTGCAGCATTGATTTTGATCTTTTCTGCAGGAAGTCCGTTCATAAAATCTCCTTTGGCTATCTGCATAAACTGCAGTGCATTTTCACAAGTATGCGCCGGGTCGGGATGGGGTTCAACAAATGCTATAGAAATTAGGCGTGTGAGAAAATATCCGTCTCAGGCCATCCCGCAAGATCGAGGTCAGCACGGACGGGCAGAAAATCGAAACATGACTGCGCCAACGACATTCTTCCTTCGCGCTCCAGCATTTCCTGAAGATTTTCACGAATTGCGTGAAGGTTTAGGACGTCTGATGCTGCGTATGCTTGTTGCGCGTCGCTTAATTCAGGGGCCGCCCAATCCGAAGACTGCTGTGCCTTTGAAAGCTCGATTCCAACAAGCTCACGCGTCACGTCCTTTAAGCCATGGCGATCTGTATAAGTTCGAATAAGCTTTGAAGCTATTTTCGTACAAAAAATCGGGGTAATTGTAATCCCCATCCACCGCTTCATGATCGCAACATCGAATCTGGCAAAGTGGAAGATTTTTGTCACATTCGGATCTGTCATCAAAGCCGTTAGGTTAGGTGCACTATAATCATCCGCGCTCATTTGCACGAGATGGCACACACCATCGCCTGCAGACAGTTGTACGACGCACAACCGATCACGCTGCAGATTTAAACCCTGCGTTTCCGTATCAACGGCAACATAATCGCCAAAATCAAGGCCACTTGGGATATCTCCACGATGTACGTGAAGTTCAACAGGGGTATTGAATACTTTACGGGTCAACCGATTACCTTTCGTCCAGCGCCGACCGGCGGGGTGGCGATGGTGCCCAGGAGAAGACTCGAACTTCCACGACCTTGCGGCCACAGGCACCTGAAGCCTGCGCGTCTACCAATTCCGCCACCTGGGCATCCTCATATGCTATAGCATATATTGGAGACGAGGGAGTAGTCCTCAGTGGGCATCTTGTCAATATCTTGTCGCAAGCAAATATGGTCATATTCCAAGCCCTTTGTTGACCCTTTCGGGTGCTCGGTATAAGCCATACAGAGCGAATTTTTTCATGGGAACGCAAACATGGCTAACAAAACACCGCGCCGCATCATTACGGTCTTTGGTGCATCCGGGTTCATCGGCCGCCATCTGGTACGCAGGTTAGCCAATGCGGGCTGGGTCGTTCGCGCCGCATGTCGGGATACTGAAGATGCTCAATTTCTCAGAACGATGGGCGATGTCGGGCAGGTCATCCCATGGGGTGCCAATGTCATAGACCCTACAAGTGTTCGTGTTGCCCTTGAAGGTGCTGAAGCTGCCGTTAATCTTGTTGGTATTCTTTATGAAAGCGGCAAGACCACATTCGATCGCATCCATACAGACAGCGCCAAATTAATCGCAGAGACCGCCGCTGAGCTTGGTATCCAGAACTTTGTTCACATGTCGGCACTTGGTGCGAGCAACACCTCCGAAGCCGCATATGCGCGCTCTAAAGCAGCTGGCGAAGACGCCGTAATGGCCGTACTCCCTTCCGCAAAAATTGTCCGACCAAGTGTTGTATTTGGCCCCGAAGACAATTTCTTTAATAAATTCGCATCAATGAGCCGGTTTTCGCCAGGCTTGCCCGTTATTGGCGCACCGGCATTACCAAAAATCTCAATCGGTGGCGATGCAGGTTTTAGCATAGATTTTCTGGGCGATGGTGGACCGAAGTTCCAACCCGTGTATGTCGGCGACGTGGCAGGTGCCATTTTGGCTTGCCTTGATGAGAAATCTAGCGATGGTCAGACTTACGAGCTTGTAGGTCCACGTGTTTATAGCTTTGCTGACATTATGCGTCTCGTCTTGAAGAATACGTCACGTAAACGGTTCTTGGCTCCTATCCCGTTTTGGGTCGCAGAAATTAAGGCCGCTTTCTTAGGTGTTTTGCCAAAACCGCTTTTAACCTCAGATCAGGTTAAATTACTGCACACGGATAATGTTGCGAGTGGTGATTTCCCGGGACTTGATGCTTTGGGTGTCTCACCAACACCGGCTGAAGCTATCTTGCCAATTTACTTGAAGCGGTATCAAACACCCCTCGCTCAATCTCGCGTAACAGAATAAAGCCGTTCAGTATTTAGGTGGCAATCCAGTCGCGTCACCTTCACCGTCGCCACCCATTGCGGCAACAATAAGCTCGCCATACTCGCGCAAGAATACCGAACCTTTTACCGTCCGTTGAAGTAAGACGCTTCTCCGATCATTTTCATCAACTTTACGCCGTATCATCCCAAGCTCGGTCAACCGATCAACAGCGCGTGTAATAGCAGGCTTTGTGACCTTCAATAATTCTGCGAGACCCCGCACGGTATGCGGCGCTGGCGTTAGATATACCGTCAATAAAAGCGACATTTGGCGGGCTGATAAATCTGGCGCGTCGCAACGAACACTCGCGACAACCGTACGGCGCCAAACATCAAGGGCCTGCAAGTCTGAAATTTCAACAATCATAAGATTTTTCTATTTAGTTTCGGTTACGAAACATTTAGTGCCTATTTTACAAATTCGCAATAGATAAAGCAGGTGTCAGTCTGTGCTGAAATGATACCTATTATTTGTGCAATCAGATAAACGTAAGACGCCGAATATCAAAAACCACATATCAGCAACCTATGTACTCTCTGTTTGACCGCTTATTTCATTTCGATATCGTAACATTAAGCGTTGCAGATACTATTTTCTAAGACGTCTACGCTAAATTTTGCCAAACCGTGTTGCCAAAGCACCAACAAATGCCCGCATGCCCATGGCTTCACCACCTTCGGGCTGACCCGGTTTCGACGATATATTCCAGGCCATGATATCCGTATGTGCCCAGGCCGCATCAGCTGGCGCGAATCTTTCCAGGAAGAGCGCTGCAGTAATGGCACCTGCATACCCTCCATCTGGTGAGTTCGTGATGTCTGCCACCTTGCCTTCGATCATTTTTCGATATCCCGGCCATAGCGGCATCCGCCACAGCGGATCGTTAGCGTTCTGACCCGCTACCAAAATTTCATCGGCAAACGTATCGTTGTTGCAGAACAGGGCTGGTAGTTCAGTCCCCAATGCAACACGTGCGGCACCTGTCAGGGTCGCACAATCTATAACGACTTCGGGGTTCGCCTCGCCAGCACGTGTCAATGCATCAGCTAAAATGACCCGTCCTTCTGCGTCTGTATTGCCAATTTCAACCGTGATGCCTGCACGTGTCGCAACAACATCACCCGGGCGCATGGCATTGCCAGCAATCGCATTTTCAACAGCTGGAATAAGAACTTTCAAATGTACCTTAAGCCCCATTGCCATCACGCAATGTGCGATGCCCAGGACATGCGCTGAACCGCCCATATCCTTCTTCATCAGCTTCATGCCAGCTGCGGATTTAATATCGAGTCCGCCGCTGTCGAAACAAACACCTTTACCAACCAATGCCACCGTTGGCAGATCAGGGCTACCCCACGATATTTCAATCAGTCTGGGTGCATCTTCAGCAGCGCGACCGACCGCGTGGATGGCTGGGTAATTATTTGTCAGCAGATCATCGCCGACAGTTTCTTTAAACGTCGCGCCAAATTGATCTGCGACCGCTTTTGCTGCTGCAGAAAGAGCCGTTGGCCCCAATTCATTTGGTGGCGCATTGATGAGATCGCGCACAAGGGCCGTTGCATCCGCGAACGCCTGGACTATTGACGCGTCTGTGCCATCAGGTGTCACCAAACGGGCTTTTATAGACGCCTCAGCGGCACCCTTGAACTTTGAATAGGCATAGCAGCCAAGTAACCAGCCTAGAGCACAGGCATCCCGCTGATCCTGAGCACACGTCACTTCAAGCGCATATGTTCCTTCAGGCAGCGATTTTGGTAACCCTGCAACATCCCAAAGAGAAATCGGCGCAGAAACACCTAAAACGACACATGCAATGCGTCCATCAGGACCGGGCACAACGATAGATTCGCCTGGTTTCGCCTTAAAATCATGCGTCTTGAGCCAATTATTTGCGCTATCGTCTGCGCCTGCACACCAATCTTTTAAATCTTCGCTCTGCATAAGATAAATAGGGACAGCGTTTTCATTTTTAGAAACCAGGACGTCTTTCACGAGTTGCTCCTTTATTTTAATCAGGTATCAATCTTACTTGGCGAAGCAGAAACGAAAACCCTAAATTCCTTAAAATATTTGAAGGACTAAATTATGAGCGATCCTATCGCATTGGTTATTGGTAATCGGAACTATTCTTCATGGTCGGTGCGTGCATGGCTTGCCATGAAGCATTCTGGCCTCGCATTCGAAGAAATTTTTATCCCACTCGATTTACCAGACACCAAAGCCGCCATCGCCAAACATTCGCCAAGCGGGCTCGTACCTGTTCTCAAAGTCGGCGACAACATTGTTTGGGAAAGCATGGCGATCATCGAAACTCTGGCTGAATTGGCCCCTGATATGAAGTTCTGGCCTGAAGATTTTGCAGCGCGCGCGATGGCAAAATCTGTCAGTGCGCAGATGCATGCGGGCTTTTTCCGATTGCGCCGGGATATGCCAATGGATTTGCGCAACAATTTACCAGGCCAAAACCACACTGAAGGTGCCCTTGGGGATGCGGCAAAGATAACCGCGCTTTGGACAGCATGCCTGGAACGCTTTGGTGGCACAGGGCCGTATCTATTCGGCGATTGGTCAGCCGCAGACATGATGTATGCCCCGGTTGTTGGACGACTTCGTACCTTCGGTGTGCCCACAAACGATATATGCGAAAACTATATGGACGCCGTATTAGCCCATCCCGATATGGCCGCATGGATGGTCGGCGCAAAGGCCGAGCCTTATGTCATCGGCAATCCATAAATCATATGCATTGATCACTGGACCGTGTATTGAAATCAAGACGTCGCTCATCGACAATGACGTCCTTGAAGGGAATTTAAATGTTTAAGAAACTTATGTCTTATATCGGGCTTGGCGGCCCAGAATATGACGCAAAAATTCTAATCCGAGACGCTAAGGCGATGGTGGAGATGATCCATGGGCAACATGGCGCTGCATCTTTACGAAAGATTGCTGCGGAAACGCGATCCCGAATCGACGAAGTCCATGAACGCGGTCTGAACGATATTCAGTTTTATGGCCGTGGTATTGAATCACTTACGGAAGTAAACCGTGCCGCGCGGACGCGCCGAGATAATATCGCCTGGTCCGGCGTCACATTGGCGATTATCTATATTAAGGCGGAAATGATGGGAGATATGGGGACGCAAGCCAAAAAAACCGTTGAAGGTTTCATGCAACAATGGTCTCACGCAACCGAGTAAGGCATTGGAAACATGTGATTTTTTGGCTGTACAAAAGAGAGTTATTTAACGGGAGATGCCTGCGGGGCGGCAAGTGACGTATCTGATGCGCTCACAAGCCCATTTTGAGCCGTCGCGAAGAAAACGACCGTTATGGCTAAGAATAAAACTGCAACACCAATTCGAAGCATCCCGCCAAGTCGATCCCAAGGACCAGTTTCGGCATATGCGCGTTGATTATCTGCGGTCTCGGTCATGGCGTGCTCCATTGTGTAACGTCTAGATTTCTATTCAACACCGCCATTAAGGCCAAAAAAGGGCAAAGGAAAGGTTAATTCTGTAACAATAGGTTGCAGAATTAACTTAACAGTACGGCTAAAGAGCTGTTGTGATTTCTATTTTGCAAGATCAGCGCGGAGACTGGGCTAATTTGCATCACCCTTAACAATGTTACCGAATGTATTTTGCTGCCAGCGTGCACGCACACTTTTCGAATAATTCAGGTAAAGCTTCCCGTCGACAATGCTCCACGCATCAGGGTCTGTTGAGGCCGTGTAACCTTGCGAAACAGCATAAGCACTGTTTGACGTCAGCGCCTATGGAACAGATTAGCGTGATTGTAGATATGTCGTTACTCGCG
>DGOK01000031.1 GCA_002389385.1 Rhodospirillaceae bacterium UBA4468
TGGCGGAGAGATAGGGATTCGAACCCTAGGTACTCTTGCGAGCACAACGGTTTTCGAGACCGCCCCATTCGACCACTCTGGCATCTCTCCGCAGATATGAGCGCGACAATAATCACGCTAGGGAAAGCGGAACATAGCTAATTGCGCTGTACCGAGCAAGCTGCGTTCAAATTCACTCATCTGGTATTTTTGAAATTTCACGTTACGACATCTAACCACTATGGATAATGGCAAGCATCTCGTATCTTTCCGGCATTGTTTGTAACCACCATTACATATTCGATAACAAGCTTATCAATCTCATCCAATTCGGGGTGATCAATATACGACAGCAAGTTCTCCAAGCCCACTTACGAAATGCCATCAACACAAAGATGCGGACTATGATGCGCAACGCATTAGTCACATTCGTTCATTTTAGAAACGCATGTCACAGCGAGTTCAATATAACGCAACTTAATACCCGCGCGTGCCTTTAACTCCATAAGCATGGCTGCGAGATGATGTGCGGCGGGAGGCACATGCGCTAGCACCTGCGCTTGATTGCCAAAAGAGCCATATTCTGTCCCATACGTTCGCACCACATTACCTATTTCGGAGGATAAGTCTTCATATGAAACTGGATCGACGCGTTCCATTAAGTTAACTCCTTCTGTATGCACTCGGGCAAAATTAAATTCAAACGGTACCGACATATGTCCTTAAATAAAAAATATAATTATCACGCTTGATGCTCGTGACGGTATCGTCATGTCTGTTTACACTGAAATGTACGATTTACATCTCGCATCTTAACAACGCACAAAGAAGCAATCTCATGGCAGTTCAAGAAATTAAGGCTGAAGTTTTTACTACCATACCAACCGAGTTCCTGAATGCAGGAAAAGAATCCTCTTGGGGCACAGCCAATCGGCCTGGCGATGACGTTCCAAGTTTCCTGGAAGGCCCTTCGTTTGATAAAAATGGGGATCTTTGGCTTGTCGATATTCCATGGGGTCGAATTTTTTCAATATCACCTGATGGGGACTGGACATTAAGAGCACAATACGATGGCTGGCCAAACGGCCTTCGTATTCATCCTGACGCTAGCGTATGGGTTGCAGACTATCGACGCGGTATTGTTAAAATTAATCCTGCCACGGGCGATATCCAGGATATTTTTGCCACCAAACGCAGTGAGGGGTTTAAAGGCTGCAACGATCTATTTTTTGGTGCAGATGGGACACTCTATTTTACGGACCAAGGACAAACCGGATTACATGATCCCAACGGGAGTGTATATCGCGTGCCATCTGGCACAAGCCGGCTTGAATGCCTGATTGGCAACGGACCAAGCCCAAATGGCCTTGTGACAAATATCGACGAGACCGCTCTTTACGTCGCAATGACCCGCGCATGTGAAGTATGGCGGGTGCCCCTTTATCCTGAAGGACCAACTAAAGTCGGCTTGTTCGCAAGATTACCTGCGGGCGTCGGCGGCCCCGATGGCATGGCGCTCGATGAAGCTGGAAACCTTTATGTATGTCATGTGAGCAAAGGCCGCATCTTTGCCTATGATCCACATGGCGATGACTTCTTAACTATAGATTGCAGCCATATAGGCCGAGCCGTTACCAATCTCGCATTTGGTGGCGACGACCAACGCGATTTGTTCATCACTGTGTCTGACGCGAATACAGTGGCCCGTGCTCGCATGCCTGTACCCGGGCGGCCGATGTATTCGCATGCTTAAGAGCATACCTAAACGATGAGGTTATTGCCCATAATTTGAAATATTAGGCCGACCGAACACAAGCGCGGGGTTGGCCTGTATCATCGTTTCAATAGCTTTAGCAGCGGATAATAAATCGAAGTCGCCACGTCGCTTACCAACGATTTGCACACCAAAAGGCATCCCAACTTCATCAAGCCCCGCTGGAATTGCTATCACGGGGTGCCCCGTCAACGTGAGAGCGGACCTTACCAAAGATGCATCGACATAGTTCTCCATAACTTTGCCGCCAACAGATTTTGGAATGCCATCAGCAATAAGGAATGGAGAGACCGCATTGCCGGGCACAATCAGAAGATCAATGTCCGCAAAATATGTTTGAAATTCAGCGTACAGCCTTGCCCAGTCACGTTCTGCCCGCGCTACATCCGCGAGTGACATACCCATCCCCGCTTCAACATTTGAAACAATATTTGGAGATAGAATATCCCGGTGATTGGCAACACGCTCAGAATGGCTGGCTAGATAGTAGACACACCTCAAGGTCCAAAATATATCGCGGGCATCTTCAAAGTTTGGATGACGTTCATCACATATGCCAAATGCTGAACTTATCTGTTTTATGACACCTTCAAATGATTGGCGAATACCATCATCGATTGGAGCCGTTCCTCCAAAGTCTGTCGACCAAGCAACGCGTAATTTCGAAACATCAACATCGGCAAGATGCCTAAACGCAGACGCATCAACAAAACTCGAGAGCGCATCCCGGTCTTCATTGCCAGCAAGCCCCGTCATCATCAATGCAGCGTCCGTGACATTACGTCCCATCGGCCCTTGAACACTAAAATGCGTATAATTCAGCGTACGTCCTTCGCGGCCGACAAGCCCCGGCGTCGGACGAAATCCAACCACCCCACTCCATGTTGCTGGATTGCGGAGGCTCCCACCCGTGTCACTGCCGTGCGCAAGTGGTAACATCCCCGTTGCAAGTGCAGCAGCAGATCCACCTGATGAGCCACCCGGTGTTCGTTCCAAATCATAAGGATTGCACGTTGCGCCAAAGACCTTGTTGTTTGTATTTGAGCCAGAGCCATATTCAGGCGTGTTTGTTTTCGCCAGGATAATCGCACCGGCCCGGCGCAATCGCACGACAAGCGCTTCATCTTCTGTCGGCACATCATTCGCGTGCAGCAGCGAACCATAAGTCGTTCGAAGGCCCTGCGTTTTATTCAAATCCTTGATGCCAACCGGCAATCCCAAGAGCGAGGGCAGCTCACCACCCTTTGCATATGCCTGCTCTGCCGCATTAGCATCTTCGCGTGCGCGAGGAATATCCATCGCCGTGATTGCATTGATCGTTCCGTTCACGGTTTCGATCCGGGCCAGACAGCTTTCAAGTAATTCAATCGGCGAAAGTTCACGCGTGGTCATTTTTCGAACGGCATCTGACGCGTTCAAATCACATGGTTGCATCACATTTCCCAATTTACGCATTAACAATCGTTGATCAGTGTGACGTACTCAGTGAAGTAGGTCTATAATATTGTCGAATTATTGAACGTGAAAATTGAAAGATATCAAAATGAGCTATGTTAAAGACATCATCTGCTGGAAATCTGGCGCATCCGTTACGGATGGTACGCCAGCTATTTGTGAACCTGGTGATTTCCCCGAAGTTCATTATGACTTAAGCCGACTAGCAAAAGAATTTGATCGCGACAAATTGTCGCATGGACCAAGTTCACTCTGGCGATACTGGCCGCTCTTGCCCGTAGACGATCCAGATAATGCCGCAACACTTGGCGAAGGCTGGACGCCGATCGTACAAACGCCTGCACTTGGCAAAGCACTTGGAAGCCCACAACTCGTCATAAAAGATGAAGGACGCAATCCGTCCGGCACATTCAAAGACCGCGGCGCATGTGTTGCAGCAACGCGGTTACGTGAACTCGGCATCAAGACAATCGTTCATAACAGTTCCGGGAATGCAGGCGGTGCATGGGGCATGTATGCAAAGCGTGCGGGCCTTAATTGCGTCAACCTACTCCCGAATGATGTCCTACCTGCAAGCCTTTGCCAAAGCGTCTATTCAGGAGCAGATACAATTTTATTAGATGGTGAATGGAAACATTCAGGACCTATGGTTGCTGAGGCTGTTCAAAAAATGGGCTGGTTCAATGTCGGCACATTCAAAGAACCGCATCGTCTTGAAGGCAAAAAAACAATGGGTTTAGAAATTGCCGAACAGCTCGGCTGGACGCTACCTGATGTCATTGTTTATCCAACTGGGGGTGGACTTGGTGCTGTTGCTATCTATAAAGCTTTTCGTGAACTCATGACGTTAGGTTGGCTTCCAAAAGGTCCTTTGCCAAAACTAATTGTCACTCAGTACGCCGGTTGCGCGCCTGTCGTGAAAGCATTCGAAGCTGGCGTAGATCATGCGGATCTTTGGGAAGATTTGGATGTGCCGCCAGGCGGTCTCAAATCAACACGCCCACCTGGCGACCAAGCACTCTTGAAGATCATTAAAGAAACCAACGGTGCGGCCATTTCTGTAACAACTGAGGACGCGATCGCTGCAACCACTCAAGCCATTGATCTGGAAGGCCTATTCCCCTGCCCCGAAGTCGGCACATCGATCGAAGGACTTCGTAAAGCTTTGGCACAAGGGATGGTCACATCAGACGAAAAAGCACTCATCATGTCGACAGGCTCTGGACTCAAGTCAGTCCCCGTATTCCCGACACCAAAATTCCGAACCGTTGAGGCGGGTGGTAGTCTCTCACCCTGATGGCGCGGCAATTAAGTGCCGCAAAACGTTTGGTGAACGATCTCGTCTGGGCGCGGTGGGCTAATATATATTGAATCATTTGACCGCGTATCAAATGGTCGCGTCACTTCATCAACCAACGCGTTGAAAGGGCCAAAGTCGTCGTTATCTTCGCCTGCGCGTATCGCCGCCTCAACCAAATGGTTCCTTGGGATTACAGCTGGGTTGACTGAACGTATCGCCGCGGCACTCTCGGCAAGAGGTCTGTCCTCCTGCTCAACGCGAGGAAGCCACTTCGTTAACCATGCTTCAAATGCTTCCATATCTTCGAAGTGGCCACGTACTTTAGCCACATCACCATCTATGGCGTCAGCAAGGCCACGAAAAGTATTCGTAAAATCAGCCTTGTCGTTGGCCATGGCTTCCAATAGCTCGAATGCCAGCGCGAGATCACCTTCATGTTCACTCAACAATCCAAGCTTCGCCCGCAGGCCTGTGACCAGCTCAGCTTCGAATTTTTCTGGAAACGCATTGACTTCGACTTGGGCCAAGGCAACCGCTTCATCCATATCAAGATTGACAATAGATACTAAACACTGTGCCAATTGAGCCAGATTCCATTGCAACACGGACGCTTGATTCCCAAACGCATATCGGCTCTGCCGATCGATGGAGCTAAATACCTTCCTTGGATGATACTCATCCATAAAAGCACACGGACCATAATCAATCGTCTCACCCGCCACCGACGTATTGTCGGTATTCATAACGCCGTGAATAAAGCCAAGCTGGAACCACTTTGATACGAGAACCGCTTGCCGCGAGACCACAGCGCCGAGCAATGCGATATAAGGCTGCTCTGCATTCTTTGCTTCCGGATAGTGGCGTTCAATCACATAGTCTGCCAACGTTCTGATACCGTCTTCATCATGCCGGGCAGCAAAAAATTCAAATGTACCAACGCGCACATGGCTCGATGCAATCCTTGTTAGAATAGCTCCCGGAAGCAACCCTTCTCGAAGCACTTCTTCACCCGTTTTAACGGCAGCAAGGGCCCGCGTCGTCGGCACCCCCATCGCATGCATCGCCTCACTGACGATGTATTCCCGCAGTACGGGCCCCAAAGCAGCACGACCGTCTCCACCGCGAGAAAACGGGGTGCGACCCGACCCCTTCAACTGGATATCACGGCGGACTCCGTCTCGATCAACAACCTCACCCAAAAGCACAGCACGGCCATCACCAAGCTGAGGTGACCAACCACCAAACTGATGTCCTGCATAAGCCAGAGAAATAGGCTCCGCACCCGACGGCACAAGATTACCAGCAAACACATTAGCCATCTCATCTGATGATAATACAGCTATATCCAAGTCTAATTTTTCAGCTAGCCCTGCATTCAATTTAATCAATTCGGGTTGCGCCACTGGATCAGGATTTTGATGGGCAAAAAATCGCTCTGGCAGACGTGCATAACTGTTCGAGAACTGGATTGAGACGTCTGACATAGTGGCTCCAATCATTGACGGTTACATGAAGATATGGGTGCATTTGTTCATGAAGCAAATGGTATCTGCGCGTTTTTCACGCGTGCTATCCTTAAGAGAGGATTTTAACAATTATTGTCTAGCGCCACGCTTATCAAAGAGTAGACTATACACTCCCAAAAGGAGACCCACCATGGATGCATCAACCAACACTATCGATAATGACCTTTCAAAAGAAATTGCTGGGGAATTTCCCGGCACCGCGCAGGGTACATATTTAAGTGCTTGTACACGTGGTCTTTTGCCTGCCTCTGCACGAACTGCACTCGACGCTCACCTTGAAGACCTGACAAACGGGCGCACAAACAAGGCCGGCTTATTCACAATGCAGGAGGATGTGCGCAAGCGTTTCGCTGACCTTATTGGCGCGCAGTCAGAGGAAATCGCATTCACAAAGAATGTCTCTGATGGCCTCAACATGATCGCAGCTTCCATTGCAATGGAGCCTGGCGACAACGTTGTTGTAACCTTGAGCCTGGAACACCCCAACAATGTCTATCCATGGCTCAATCAACGCGCACGACGCGGCGTCAATGTTAAAACAATTCCTCACAACAATGGCCACATCGATATCGATGCAATGATTGCCGCGATAGACGAGCGAACCAAAGTTGTGACGTTACCGACGGTGAGTTTTTCTCCCGGGTTCAGAAGTGATGCAAAACGTCTTGGCAAAGTTTGCCGGGAACGTGGTGTGTTTTTGCTTGTTGACGCCGTCCAATCTGTTGGCGTTCTCCATACAGATGTTGAAGACATGCTTGTTGATGGCCTTGCGACATCAACACAAAAAGGAATGTGCGGCCTTTACGGCATGGGATTTCTGTATTGTCGTACTGAATGGGCAACACGCATAGAGCCCGCTTATCTTGCACGGTTCAGTGTCGACCTGGGCCCGGATGCGCATGAAGCGACAATGGGCGATGATAATTACGGCCTGTTACCAGATGCACGTCGGTTTGATTTAGGGAATTACAATTTTCCAGCTACCACTGTTGCACAACAATCACTGATCGTCCTTAGCAACGTTGGCACCCAGCGCATTGAGCAGCATGTCATGAACTTATCACACCGTTTTATTGATGGATTGTTAGAGTATGACCTTCCAGTATCCGGTGGCGCATTTGGGGCTCATTCAAGCCACATTGTCAGCATTGGCAACATGACTAACAGTCAAAGTTCGACGGATGATGATGCACTGATGTCTTTCTCCGAGCATCTCACACAGGCAGACGTTATTCATACAGTGCGTCGTGGCATGCTTCGGTTTGCATTCCACGTTTATAACTCAATGGATGATGTTGATCATGTCCTCGCACTCACCAAAGAATGGCGTGCATCAAACGCGACATGAACAGATAGGGGGGTATCAACTTGACCGACCAAAAAATCGCAGCCCGCATGGACCTTGTTGAAACATCAGCAAGTGCCATGATGTCGCAACGCGCACGCGAAATGAAAGCTGAGGGCCTTGATGTGATTGCATTGAGCTCAGGCCAACCTGATTTTCCAACACCCGCACATGTCCTTGAGGCTGCAAACGCCGCTGCAAAACGCGGCGAAACGAAATACACCAGCATTGGTGGCTCCAATGAGATGAAGGACGCCGCCATTGCAAAATTTAAACGGGAAAACGACCTAGACTACAGCCTCAACGAAATTATTATTGGTAACGGTGCTAAGCAAGTCATCTTCAATGCATTTATGGCCAGCACCGAAGTTTGCGATGAGGTTATTTTACCAGCACCCTACTACATCGCCTATCTCGATATGATCAAGTTTACGCGCGGAACCGCCGTCATCGTCCAGTGTGGTGCGGACGCGGATTTTAAAATCACGCCTGAGCAACTTCAACAGTCAATCACCCCAAAAACCCGTTGGCTTTTGCTCAATTCGCCCAGCAATCCTACCGGCGCCGTTTACGAGGAAAGTGACTTGCGGGGGCTTGCAAACGTTCTATTAAAACATCCGCATGTTGGTATTATCGCTGATGACATTTATGAACATATCACGTTCGATGGTTTGAAGTTTGCAACAATTGCAGCCGTCGAACCGGCCTTAAAGTCTCGCACCGTAACCGTTAACGGCGTTTCAAAAGCTTATGCGATGACAGGTTGGCGGGTTGGATATGCAGGTGCATCGGCATCAATGATTGCGCAGATGCACAAACTCCAATCTTTAATCACATCTGGCGCAAGTTCCATCGGCCAAGCCGCCGCGATCGCCGCTTTAAATGGTCCTCAGGACTTTATGACCGAACGCGCAGAGTCATTTCAAGAGCGCCGTGACCTGGTTATTTCAATGATCAATCAATCGACAGGGCTTTCCTGCCCCACACCCAAAGGCGCTTTTTATATTTACCCTAGCTGCGCTGGTGTGATTGGGAAAGAAACACCTTCTGGTGCGATTATCAAAACGGATGAGGATTTTGTTGCTTACTTGCTTGAGGCAGAAAACGTCGCAACTGTACACGGTGGTGCTTATGGCGTTTCTCCGTATTTCCGTATTTCCTATGCGTCAGACATCAAAGAACTTACGGAAGCCTGTGAGCGCATACAACGTGCCTGTGCCGCATTGAAGTAACGTTTAAGCTTTATGGTTTTTCAGGATTTCCTGGATAGCATCTGAAGCAGCTATAACGTCAGATTTAGAAACGTCTAAATGCGTCACAGCGCGCATCCGCCGTTCATTTATTGCACCCATGCGAATACCTTTTTCAAGTAATCTTGATGCAATCTCAGGCGCAGAAAGTTCCGTCTCACTCACATCAAAAAAGACAAGATTTGTCTCTACGTTGGGTGGGTCAAGTTTCACACCAGGAATATCAGCAATGCGTTCTGCGAGCACCTGAGCATTTGCATGATCTTCAGCAAGTCGCTCAATATTATGCTCCAGCGCATACAGACCGGCCGCCGCAATCACCCCAGATTGACGCATCGCGCCACCAAGTCGGTGTTTCCACGTCCACGCCTCATCAATAAAGTCTTTTGAGCCAGTAAGGACGCTTCCAACGGGTGCGCCTAACCCCTTAGATAAATCAGTCCAGGCACTATCGCATGACGCTACGAATTCTTTTGCAGATACACCTGATGCAACAACTGCGTTCATCAACCTGGCACCGTCCGTATGAACAGATAAGCCGGCATCTTTCGCAACTTTCGCTACGTCATTTATTTGATCAACCGACCATATAGCACCACCACCCTTATTCGTTGTCTGCTCGATATGAGCGAGCCTCGAATGAGGAGAGCGCGATCTTGAAGGTCGAAGCCGAGCTTTCAATTCATCCGCAGAATAAATACCAAGCACCGTATCAATAGGTGTTATCGAAATACCACCAAAAATCGCCACACCACCACCTTCTGAACCAATGATATGTGCATCTGATGAGCAAATGATATCATCACCAGGCGCGCAGTGCGTCAGCAGCGCAACCACGTTTGACATAATACCGGAAGGTAAAAAAACAGCTGCTTCCTTACCAAGCAAAGTAGCGACACGCTCACACAAGGTCGTTGTTGTTTTGTCTTCGTGCTTTTGCTCGTCGCCAACTTCGGCATCATACATCGCTTTGCGCATGCCTTCTGAAGGCTTGGTCGATGTATCGCTACTTAGATCAATACGCAGTGTCGGTGCCATTGTTAATTACACCGCCTGCAATGCGGACATAAAGCGATCAATATCTTCTTCATTATTATAGAAGTGCATGGATGTTCGTAAGTGCCCGTCTTTCTCGGCAACGATGATATCTTGAGCCTTGAGCGCGTTCACCGCATCACCTGCGTGCTGTCCTAAATCAAGACTTACAATCCCTGCACGCTCAGCCCAAGGCCTCGGTGTGCGAACTTGCACTTGATGCTTATCTGCAGCTTCAATGAGATACGTTGTTAATTCACAAACTCGCGCCTCAATGTTCTCCAGACCTATTGATTTCACATACTCAGCGGATCGTCTCTGTACCCAAGTCCCTAAGAAGTTTGGATTTCCATATTCAAACCGATGCGCATCAGTTTCAAGTTCAGGTGCCTGCACCGTACGGTCCAACGTATTAAAGCTGTATTTCGCAGCATACGGTGGCATCAGCATTTGGGTCATTTCCGGTGTCGTATACATGAAACCCGCACCAGCCAGACTAAACTGTGCCTTATGCCCACCCGAAATAAGAACATCTACACCAAGTTCGCTAAACGGCGTGGAAAGAATACCCACACCCTGAATACCATCGACCATGATCTTGATGCCTTGCTCATGGCAAAATGCTGAAAGCGCCTTCAAATCTGCACGGTAGCCATTGCCATACACAACCCAGGCTACGGCGAGAATACGGGTCTTTGAATCAATCAAGTCGCGATACTGGTCAATCGTTACCCGGCCATCTTCGCCAGGCTTTGCCATACGAATTTCAATGCCACGGCGTTCTAGATGACGCCACGGGAAAGTATTATTTTCGTGTTCGAACTCACTGATGACAACGTTGTCGCCTTCATTCCAAGGGAACCCTTGCGCAACGATATTCACACCCTCAGATGTGTTCTTGATCAATGAAATGCATTCCGGTGGCGCACCGTATAAATCTGCAACGGCTTCACGGGTTTTCTCGATTTCCCCCATAGAAAAAGCCAACTCGCCAGCGTTCTCGTATATATCCTTCATCCAAGACTGCATTGACTGCTCAACACTTCTGGGCAAGATCGCTTTATTCGCCAGATTCAAATAACAAAAATTTTCTGCTGTTGGAAAATCTTTGCGCAGTGCTACCCAATCAACAGGTGTTGTCGATTCTTCTTGCATTTAACTATGCCCCCAAATGTGCTCGTCAGATTATTCTAGTGCGTAAGAATTTGATTAAGGAAAAGTTGCGTCCGCTCACTCTTTGGTTTCGTGAAGAACACATCAGGTGACGCAATTTCAACAATTTCGCCCTTATCCATAAAGACCATGGTATCAGCAACTGTCTTCGCAAAACCCATTTCGTGGGTCACAACAATCATTGTCATACCGTCATCAGCCAGTTCGACCATAACGTCCAAGACTTCTTTAATCATCTCAGGGTCGAGAGCAGATGTTGGCTCATCAAAAAGCATGATGCGAGGTTGCATACATAAGGACCGTGCGATCGCAACGCGTTGCTGCTGACCACCAGATAGCTGTCCCGGATATTTGTAGGCTTGTTCTGGAATCTGCACGCGCTCAAGATACTGCATTGCGATTTCTTCGGCATCAGCCTTTGGCATCTTACGCACCAACATTGGTGCCAGGGTCAAATTGTCGATCACACGCATATGCGGGAATAAGTTAAACGACTGAAAGACCATGCCGACTTCACTACGCACCGCCTCAATATTCTTAAGGTTATCCGTGAGTTCAATATTATCGACGATGATCTCGCCTTTTTGATGATGCTCAAGACGATTGATACATCTGATCATTGTTGATTTGCCTGACCCAGAAGGTCCGCAAACAACAACACGTTCGCCACGGTTGATTGTGATGTTCACATCACAAAGTGCCTGAAAGTCGCCGTACCATTTGTTTAGGTTAACGAGCTGTATAACGGGTTCAGCGGTTGATTGATCACTCATAATTGTCTCTCCGGACTTTAACTTTAAAATCTTTTACCTTCGCTAAGCCACCGCTCGACGAGCTGGCTGTACTTGGAAAGGGCATAACAGAACATGAAATAGACGAGGCCAACGCAAAGGTAAGCTTCGAGTGTAAAGCGGCGCCATTCAGGATCCTGCATAACGGCCGTCGTCGCCGTTAGAATATCGAACAACCCGATAATCAGAACAAATGACGTATTCTTGAAAGCGGCAATGATGTGATTGACGATTCCAGGCAAGCAGATCCGCAGAGCCTGCGGCAGAATGATCCGTATCATAATGTGCCAGTACCCAAGACCTAACGCCTCAGCCGCTTCATACTGACCTTTAGAGATCGCCTGAAGTCCACCACGTATGACCTCGGCCTCATAACAGGCGAAGAAGATTGCCATACCAACAACCACGCGAAGCAACTTATCAAACTCAAGTCCCTGTGGCAGGAATAGAGGGAATACGTTCACTGCGACAAAAAGGATCGTGATCAACGGTACACCACGCAGGCTTTCAATGAAAACGACACAAACTGCTTTAACCGCAGGCATATTTGATTGCCGGCCAAGTGCCAACAGAATGGCTAATGGAAATCCGATTACCAATGTGCCTGAGAACAGGATCATTGTAAGTGGCAGGCCACCCCATTGAGATGTATCAACTTCAGCTAAGCCGAGGAAACCACCCCACATTAATGTTAGCGTCGACACCAATGTAAAGATCCAGGCCGGCACAAGTATCCGGTAGCTCCAGAACTTTGGCATCATCGTTATAACAATGGCAGAAATATAAATAAGCACCGCGATGATGAGGCGCCAATGCTCTTCATATGGATAGACACCAAAGAACATAGGGCGGTGCTTCTCGCCAACAACAGCCCAACAAGCACCCTCCGCCGCACGGCATACTTTGTGATCACTCGTGACAAAAACGGCGTCAAAAAGTGCCCACTCAATAAAGCCCGGCAAGAAATAGATAAGGCCGATGAGGCATATCGCCGTAACAGCAGCATTAAACGGTGTACTAACCAAGTTCTCGCGAACCCAACGTAGTACCGGAATTCGTTCAATAGGTGGAGGTGCTGTCCGTTTGGACCCGCCAGCGACGACCTCGGGTGTAGCTTGATCGTTCATCCCTCAGCGCTCCTTGATTGCCGCAACGCGGTTGTAAATGTTCATACAGATCGAGATCACGATACTGATCGATAGATATACCATCATCATGACTGCGATAGCTTCGACGGACTGCCCGGTCTGGTTCAACGTGGTATTACCAATATTGACCAAATCGGGATAACCGATAAGCACACCCAGTGAAGAGTTCTTTGTCAGACTTAGATACTGACTGGTTGTTGGCGGCACGATCACCCGCAATGCCTGTGGCATCGTCACGTAACGCATGATGAAACCAGGCCGCAAACCAAGTGCGCGTGCAGCTTCAATCTGGCCAGAAGCAACCGATTGAATGCCTGAGCGCACAATTTCAGCAATAAATGCACCAGTGTAGAATGTAATACCAACTAAAAGCGCAATAAGTTCCGGTGAAAATTGCAATCCACCTTTAAAGTTGAAGCCTTGTAAGGATGGTACGTCCCATACAAGAGGCGCACCAAACGCAAGCCAAACTAATAATGGTGGGGCAATAAGAACGCCCAAACCTTTCCAAAGTGTCGGAATATATTCACCCGTTCGCTCACGTTTGCGTTGCGCCCATTTGTTAAGGACCACAACGCCAATAATGCCGACGAGCAATGCAACACCAACCCAAACATAGGCATCATTTGCAACCGGGAACGGCATCACGACGCCGCGGTTCATAATGAACGCACCTTCAAATGGTATAATCGCCTGCTTAGGCGCTGGCAAAAGATGGATAACTGTCCCCCAGAAAATCACATGGAGTACAACGGGGACGTTCCGGCATATTTCAACATACCAGGACGCAATCGTTGAGAGCAGCCAGTTACTGGAGACACGTGCCACACCCATGAACACGCCTAGGAATGTCGCCAGGACAATGCCCAAAACTGCGACACGAAGGGTATTGAGAAACCCGACGAGCAGCGCGCGTCCATATGTATCACCGGCATCATATCTGATCACCGACTCGCCGATATCAAAACCAGAGGACGTCGTTAAGAAGTTCCAACCCGTCGCGATACCTTGGCGCGCCAGGTTCTCATTAACGTTACTGTACAGATACCATCCGAGGAGCGTCAAAAGCCCAAACAGGACTGCCTGATAGGCGACACTCCGAAATGCGTTACTGTAAAAAATAGACTCGTCGGTCTTATTCTTAGTTTCCATGGTCAAAGCAATACTCAGCTTGAAGTGGCAGGGATAGCATCTTGAATTTAAATGGATGAGGTCGGCGTGATCTGAATCATCTCAGCTCTCGCCGACCGTCCAATTTACACGGTTGCTTAAATAATTAAGCAACACGCATCATAGTTTAGTGGATATCACTTCATTGGGAAGCCGTACATTAGGCCACCCTTAGTCCACAATTCGTTGATACCACGCTCTAGGTTAAGTGGCGGACCCCAGTTGCTATCATAGATCTCACCATAGTTTCCGACCTGCTTAACAACGCGGTAAGCCCACTCTTTATCAAGACCAAGCTTGGCGCCGAGATCACCCTTAACACCTAGCAAACGTTGGATATTAATGTCGTTTGAAGCCTTCATTTCATCAACGTTTTTCGATGAAATACCCCATTCTTCAGCATTGAAAGTTACATGCGTAACCCACTTAATGATGTCGAACCACTGGTCATCGCCAGCACGAACGCCAACGCCAAGAGGCTCTTTAGAATAAACACCCGGAATGATCATGTGATCAGCAGGATTGCTAGCATCAAACTGCTGGTGACCAGGCAAACCGGCCTGATCCATTGCAAGCACGTCACAACGACCGGACATATAAGCGCCAACCAACTGCTTGGAGCTTTCGATCACAACTGGCTTGTAGTCCATCTTTTTAGATGCAAACAACGCTGCGATGTTTTTCTCGGTTGTGGAACCTGGGAAAACGCAAACTGCAGCACCGGCAAGGTCGTCGACCTTCGTAGCGCCAATAGATTTACGTACCATAAAACCAGTACCTGTATAGAACGTTGGCGGACCAAAGTTGAGGCCAAGCGCGCTATCACGTGTCAGCGTAATCGTTGTTGTACGTGACAACATATCGACTTCGCCTGACTGCAAAGCTGGGAAGCGCTGCACACTACCTAAAGGCATGTACTTAACTTTCTCAGAATCGCCTAGGACGGCTGCAGCAACAGCGCGGCAAAAATCGACGTCGAGACCTTTCCATTTCCCTTGGCTGTCTGCAATCGCAAAGCCGTAACGGCCCTGGTGCACACCGCAAAGAACTTCACCGCGTTCTTTAACGGCCTTTAGTGTTGGCCCATCATCAGCTACTGCTGGTGCTGCAGCAAATGCCGCCGTACCTGCAACGGCAAGGACTGCCAGTGATTTGATTGTTTGTCTCATCGCATAAATCTCCCTAATGCGTTTAAAAAGTGCGCTAACGGCAAGGCACGCGATTTATATTTAATGCCGTCAATGTCCAAGCATCCCGTGAAGGACCTCAGGCATTCCTTTTTTGGTCTAGCGCCATCGAAGGCATCAACCAAAACTCTAGTTTTATGCATAACCATCACCCATCGACCTTTTTCTTAAGGTCTGGCTGATGACCCGCTGCAAGTTGTTCGAAAATCCGCGAGCGGACATCAAGCCCTTTAATAAGGTGATCACAAATTAGCTGGCGTGCTTTGGCACCATCGCTACATTCAATCGCATCAAGAATAGCTAAATGCTCTTTGACTGATTCTCGAACCCGTTCATGATTATAAAATCTTGGCAGTCCGAGTGTGACCCGATGCCTTAGGCGAAGCGGTTCATAAATTTCAACTAAATATCTATTCTTGGCCGCACGAAATATCTCAATATGAAAATCCTGACCGACCTTATGAGTCTCAGTGAGATCGAAATCAGCAGGTTTTGCGATCATATCCTCAAACTGTTTGCGAAATTCAGGGAAAGCGTTAGTTGGGCCGCGCTCTGCCGCAAGAAATGCAGCCATGCCCTCAATACCGATACGCGCTTCATAAATTTCTTGAACTTCATCTATCGTCAGTTCACGCACATAAGTCCCACGTGCAGGGCGGACCTCAATGAGCCCTTCTCGGGTCATACGGCGGATAGCTTCGCGTACGGGCGTACGCCCCATCTGCAAGTTATCCGCGAGTTTCCGTTCTGAAAGGGCTTGCTCCGTGGCAAGCTCTCCGCTCAGGATAAGATCCAAAAGCAGCATATAGGCGCGGTCGCGTTCAAAAACTGACGTATCTGACATACCGGTATACCAGTTGAATTTAGATTATGAGTCAACGCAAGAACGACAATTTTGTAATTTGCCTAATTTTTTTACCAAAGCATCATCGCTGTAGCCAAAGGTTTCCAATAAATAGTTTTGCCTTGAACATCAGAATCCCTAATTTTAGCTTTTAATCGTAAAAATGAGTAATTTCAGAGCATTCTTTCTTTAGTGAGGACATTAATTATGGTGAATGAAAAGTCTTTGATCGATACAATCATTAAGGATGGTATCGGTAGAATCACAATTAATCGCGCCGAAAAACGGAATGCCATGACGCTCGGAATGTGGCGCGATCTTGGTGCTGTCCTTGAGGCTTGGGCAGAAAACTCTGAGATCAGAACCTTGATCATTGCTGGCGATGGGGACTTAAGTTTTTGCGCTGGCAATGATATCAAAGAATACGTAACCATTCGCGTAACGCCTGAGCAAAGAGAAACCTACGATGCGACAACAACGCATACTTACGACCTTTTAAGAACATTCCCAAAACCCACGATTGCGAGAATTACGGGATTTTGTGTTGGTGGCGGTATGGAGCTGGCACTTTTGTGTGATCTGCAAATTGCTGCTGATACCGCAACGTTTGGCGTCACTCCGGCGCGCCTTGGGATTGGTTACAAGCTCAACGATGTTCAACTATTGTTGACCAATATTTCAGCCAAACACGCCAAGGAGATTCTCTATACCGCAGACCGGTTCCCGGCGGACGATGCTGTCAGATGGGGATTGATAAGCCGCAGCGTTCCCGCGGGAGAGCTTGATGCGACGATTGCGACACTTGCAGCACGCATTGCCGCCAACGCACCTATGACCGTAAACGCTTTGAAACAAACAATTCATGAGGCCATAAAGGCAGAGCCCAACGAGGATTTATGTAACGCCTTAGTTGCCGCTTGTGATGCCAGTTCAGACCGTATCGAGGGACAAGCTGCATTTGCAGAAAAACGTAAACCTAAATTTACAGGCACATAGTAAAAACTATTTTGTTGGGGCATGAAGCAATAATAGCAAAAAAAATGTGGCCGATAAAATCACACGCGACATCACTCGTAGCCTAAAATACTATCTCCGGGCCTGTCGCATTTGTGGGTATTTTAACATACTACAAGAATGCCCATTCTCTCAGCGTCATATGTCACCAAGCTCATCGTTATCGCCCGCTCGCCGTGCCAGCACGCCTTGGATCTGCTCCTGCTGATAACGTACCTGTCTCAGAATCAGAAACGACAGCCAAAACACCACCTGCTTTCCAAGTACCATCTTGCCAACGTTCGACCTTATGGCCGCGCTTTATCAGGTCTTCAACGACAACGTCTGGAATACTTTGCTCAATCATCAAGAGATCAGGGTTATAGGTATTTGGCGCAAACGACGACGGAAAACTGTATGTCGCAAATCGCGGTGCCTCGACGGCTTGCTGAATATCCATGCCAAAATGGAATTTGTTCACATAGACCTGCATCATGGCTTGAATTTGCACATCACCACCAGGCGTTCCAAACGCCATTAATGGCTTGCCATCTTTCAATGCAATGGCTGGATTAGGCGTCAGGCGAGGTCGCTTACCAGGGGCCAACGCATTTATTGACTCTGACGTGCCCCGCGATTGAGACCCGCGCGAAGACGGGCATAACCCAGTGCCCGGAATAACCTCAGTATCTGCAGATGTGTCACTTGGCGTCGCCGAGAACATATTCCCATCACGGTCAATGACAGCAACATACGATGTGTCTGCAGACGCAGGATCAGCCATCGGGTATTTTCTGCCAGGTGATGTGTCATGGGGATCATTCTCTCCATTAAGATCAGGCCCAGCCTGTATTCTATCATGTCGCGTGCCACCCAAAATAGTTCCTGCAGGCGGCATGCCTTTGTGGGCATGGTCCATATCGATCAATGCCATTCGCTTCGCAAGATATTCAGGATCAAGCATTTCGGTCACTGGCACATCAACAAAAGCGGGGTCTGTGACGAAGGCCTCACGATCTGCAAAGACCAATTTAAAGATTTCAGTCATCGTGTGGATATAGTCAGCCGAATTATGCTTCAATTTCGATGGATCAATCATTTCCAACATCCGAAAACCCTGTGCCAGCGAGATACCCTGACACCAGGCACCGCAGGTCACGATTTCGGCATCGTGAAAAGGAACGGACAGTGGTTCTTCGTACTGAACACGATAGTCGGCCATATCTTCCATGCGCATAAAACCATCATTCGCAATATGGAAATCACAAATCTTGCGGGCAATGTCGCCTTTGTAGAATGCATCACGTGCCGCCTGGATACCTCGAAGACGATCCCCACCAGCTGACTGCTCTTCATCAATCATATATTGGATAGAGGCCGCAAGCTCGGTTTGAACAAAAATCTCACCGACCTCAGGTGGGCGTCCGTTTGGCAAATAGATTGACTGCGTGGCGGGCGAGCGGCGATATGCTTCTTCATTACTCGCAATAAACTCGGCAAAAACAGGATAGACCGCAAAGCCTTCACGTGCATACCGTTCAGCGTATTTGGCGACATCACCAAACCGCATCGTACCATACTCTCCTAACGCCTCAATCCAGGCTGCAGGGGCCGCAGGTACCACTGTCCGCTGAATACCTTGGGGCATTGCACCGCCATGCTTTTTTTCAAAATAATCGACGGACGCCAATGCCGGCCAAACACCCAACCCATCAATCGTGATCGTTTTCCCGGTCTCAGCCATCCGGATCATGATGGGCGCCACACCAGCGAAATTCACCAAGTCACTATGAAGGATTCCCAACGCCATCCCGGCAGCCACACCTGCATCAATGGCATTGCCACCTGTTTCCAGTATTTCCATACCAGCTTTGGTCGCGAGTTCGTGGCCTGAAGAGATTGCATATTGTTGCGCTAAAACCTGGGGACGTGATATGATCATAATTTGCTGCTCTCAATCAATTCGGTGGAGGGGCTACGTTTAATAATAGCTCCATTAAATCGCGGCCAAGGACGATGTGTCCATCGAAGATTTGCTTCATCTCAGTGACTAATTGTTCAAGGACATTTGGCGCATCTAAAAGATTAATGAAATGGATTAACACAACAATTTTTACATAGGCACGACTTTAGCCGCAACATTAAGTTATGATTTTGTGAAGTAGAAATCAAAACCATCGAAGACTAAGGCACAATCATCAACAAACATCACGTCATTAGCTTTCTTTTATAACCCAGGCTTGAGGGCCTCATCCGAGACGGCTATTCTAAATCCGATGGCGACGCTCTTTTCCTCGTTAAACCTCCCATCGCACTGGCCTTCCTGGTCGCATCTGTTTTCATTATTTACTCTGCAACGCGCGGAACCAAACCCACTTAGTAAGAATAGTCTCGTTATAAAAGGAATGACCCGTGAGCACCCAAACCGAAGACACCCCTCTTGTAAATGGCAAACCTTATCGCCTACGTTTGCCCGGCCCAACTACTGTTCCCCTGCGCATTCGCGAAGTATCCGCGCAAGCGATCCTCAATCACCGCGGGCCTGAATTCGCATCGCAGCTAGGCGAAGTGGTCGAAATGCTGCGCCCAGTCATCGGCACTGCTAATGACATTCTTATGTTTGCCAGTTCTGGTACTGGCGTGATGGAGGCAAGTCTTGCCAATGTCCTCGCACCAGGTGACAAAATCCTAGTTCTTAGCAACGGCCAATGGGGTGAACGGTTTATCAGCATTGCCAACGCACTGTTCCAAGACATCACAATCGATAAGATCGAAGTCCCCTGGGGTGCCGCAATTTCGGGCAATGATCTCAAGGAACGCCTTTCCTCGGATGATTATGCTGCTGTTATTGCTGTTCATAACGAAAGCTCGACAGGTGCGATTTCTGATCTCGCTGAAATCGGTGCATTGGTCCGTGAAACATCCGCAGTTCTCATCGTTGACTCTATAAGTGGAACGGGTGGCATGGAAATGCGCCAAGATGAATGGGGCATTGATGTCTTGTTAACGTCGTCACAAAAAGCACTCATGTGCCCTCCTGGTATTGGTATTGTCAGCGTCAGCGATAAAGCATGGGAACGTATCGAAAATGATGCTAGGCGTGCACGATTCTATTGGGATTTTCGCAAAGCCCGCGAATGGGCACCCAAAGGACAAACTGCCTTCACGCCGCCAGTATCCCTTATTGCTGGCTTACACGAGGCATTGGTATCTATTCACGAAGAAAGCCTACAAGCTGTCCTCAAGCGTCATGAACAGCTCGCAAAAGCACTTCAAGCAGGTGGACTTACCATGGGCTTCACGCTTTTCCCAACAGCACCCATGACGTCAAATACTGTGGCTGTTTTTGCCGTACCAGATGGCGTCGACGGGGTGGATATTGTGAAGCGAATGTATAAAGATCACGGAAGTGTCATTGCGGGATCACGAAATGCACTTCGTGGAAAGATCATTCGTATTGGTACGATGGGCGCCGTGACAGAGGATGATATTATGACTGACCTCGAACATCTTGAAGCGACGATGATCTCTCTTGGCGTTGATTTAACTCCAGGGGCAGCGGTTGCTGCTGCACGAGCCACCCTCTGATGCCGTCAAGTTCTGTCACGCCTGCAACGATCAGCGAGAAAATACTTTCAGCGCATTGTGGTCGCGAATGCCGAGCCGGTGAAAGCGTTGTCTGCAAAGTCGATGCAGCTATGGCGACCGACGGGTCTGCGCCAATGGCTATCGATTACTTCAATAAGATGGGTGGTAAGAAACTCGCCGAGCCTCAATCGATGATTTTTGCCCTTGATCACTATGCCCCGCCGGACAACCCAGCGACCGTAGAGCTTCAAGATCGCATCCGCCGCTTTAGTGAAGAACAAGGCAACACCCTTTATGATATTGGGGCCGGCATTGGGCATCAGTTGATGATCGAACGCGGACATGTGAAACCGGGACAACTCATTGTTGGCGCTGACAGCCATTCGGTTGCATATGGTGCCGCAAATGTCTTTGCAACGGGTGTCGGTTCTTCAGACCTTGCCGCCGTAATGTTAACAGGCAAGCTATGGTTCAAGGTTCCAGAAAGTATTCGCGTCACGTTGACAGGCAAACTTCCAAATGGCGTTGATGCCAAAGACATCGCGCTTGAA
Source organism: Rhodospirillaceae bacterium UBA4468 (assembly GCA_002389385.1). GTDB lineage: Bacteria > Pseudomonadota > Alphaproteobacteria > Rhodospirillales > Casp-alpha2 > UBA4479. Next base: position 21,110 of record DGOK01000031.1, read on the forward strand.
ATTAATCGTACGCTCGATCCTGCCGAAGCGTCGTATCGCACGCTTGAGTTCCAAGGCGATGGTGCCGCATCACTTACATTCGAAGAACGTATGCTACTGACGAATATGTCTACGGATGCGGGTGCCAAGGCAGGCGTATTCGCTGCTGATGCAACAACGACTGCATATTTAAATGCTGGCGATGACGTGGGTGTGGCCGTGCATGCTGATAAAGATGCTGTGTATGCGCTCGATTTAAATATCGACCTGGATCAGCTCACACCGCGTCTCGCGCGTCCGCCTGTCGATGGTGCAGCCGCTGAGATTGTCGGGATAGAACAGGATCTAGGGACACCCGTCGACATGGTATACCTCGGCACATGTACAGGTGGTCGTAAATCTGACCTCGAGCGTGCTTTGAACGTACTCCGTACCGGTGGCACTAAACATAAGCGGGTGCAGCTTATCGTCACGCCAGCGTCTGATCGCGTATACAGCGATCTTGCAACTGAAGGCATGCTCGCTGAATTTATCGCACTCGGAGCGCTGGTCATGACACCAGGATGCGGATCATGCTGTGGGACGTGCGGCACAATCCCAGGCAACGAAAAAGTCGTTATGTCTGCTGCGAACCGTAACTTTACCGGCCGCATGGGGAATGCAAAAGCACGGGTCTACTTAGCTTCACCAGAAGCGTGCGCCGCCGCCGCAATCACAGGTGAAATCACCGACCCAAGGACCTTCCTTGAGGCCCAGCAATGACCTCACTTACCATTAATGGCCCTGCACGTCTTGTTGGCGCGGATATCAATACGGACTACATAATCTCATCTAGACGAAAGCGCGTCACAATCGATCCTGATGCCCTCCAGCTACATATTTTTGAAGACTATAATGCTGAATTTGGCCAAAGCCTTAAACCAGACGATATCATTGTTGCGGGTAAGAATTTTGGTTGTGGGTCTGCAATGGAGGTCGCTGTTACGGTTGTTCGCGCCGCAGGTATTTCCTGTGTGCTAGCGCCCAGTTTTGCCCGTGCGTATTACCGTAACGCAATCAATAACGGCTTGTTACCAGTTATCTGTGATACATCAAGTATCCAGGAAGGTGACACGTTATCCATTGTATCCGAAGGCAATGACATTCATGTCACCAACACAAGCCGCGACATATCAATTGGCGCTGCATCCCTTTCATCAATGATGATCGAAATACTGAAAACAGGTGGACTCACGGAATATCTCCGCAAGCATGGCGACTTTCCAAGCGAAATTTAAACGACACTTAGACTGATAACGAAAAAGGAATACGAACATGGCTGTACAAAAATTTAATGTTGATTTTGAAAAACTCTCAGCAGAGACGCTTGAGCAATGGAGCAAAATTCCACCTGCAATTGCAACAGATTGCATGAACCGCACCAACTCTATGTCTGGCGATATGCAGCCTATATCTCTCGGCATGAAAATTTGTGGTCAGGCGCGTACCGTAACAACAATGGTCGGCGACAACGGTGCCAGCCATGCTGCCATCGGCATGCTAGAGCCTGGCGAAATCATGGTTATTGACGCCCGCGGCCACAAAGAAACGGCTGTTTGGGGTGGCATCATGACCCGTGCCGCAATGAAGCAAGGCATCGGCGGCTTGATTGTTGATGGCGCTGTCAGAGACGCTGATGAAATTCGTGAATTCGGCTTTCCAACATTTGCCCTCGCGACCTGCCCTGCGGGCCCTAGCAAAGGCTTTGGCGGCATCATTGATGGTGTGATTTCTTGTGCACGCTGCCCTGTAAAACCTGGCGATGTCGTTATTGGTGATGACGACGGCATCACGGTCATTCCATTGGAACGTCAGGCACAAATTCTAAAAGCGTGCATCGAAAAAATTGCACAAGAAGAAGCCACGAATGCAGATATCAAAAAAGGTGTTCTACCTGGAACACGATTTGGTCTGGAAATCGAAGAAATTAGCTAAGCCATTCAGGCTGAAGTATAGCGAATACCCTGGGCGGACAGCATCTATGAATGTCCGCTCAAGAGCCCGATGCTGACGGTGTCACTGGGCCATATGCCAAGATACGTGTGACGGCACCTTCTAGCGTATTATCACTACAATCTGGCATCTCTATTTTAGCATGTACAAACCTGTCATGCCGCTCCATCGACCTGTCATAAGCCGGGTCGTAATGCGCCTCAAGGAGTTCAACAGCCAATAGTTGCCAGTCTTTGGCATCAATCAATGCTTGCCAGATATCTGTACGCTCGCGCCCATGGCGATGCGTCATTCCCGTAACAAGCTTGTTCAAATCCGAAATATCATGCGTGAGATGCTCGTAAGCGCCCAGCAAATATGTCGCGCGATCTGTCCTCGGTGCTGAAACAGCGATTTGTGGCGCAGCCGCAATGCTCTTCCATAACTCCGGAGCAAGCTGAACGTTCCCAACCTTTGAGCTTTCAGATTCGACATACACAGGTCGTTCAGGATCGAAACTCTGCAATTTCTTATTTAACTGAGATTCGAACATCCGTTGGCTTGGCTGAGGGCTGTCTTTGATATGGCCCAGCAATGACCCGCGATGATTGGCAATGCCTTCAAGATCAAGAACCTGCGCACCTTTGGCTTCTAATCCAGTCAGGATATCAGTTTTCCGTGATCCTGTTCGCCCTGCAACAACAATGAACGACAGCGTCGAAGGCACTGCCTCGAGGCCTGACATGACATCGCGGCGATATTGCTTATATCCACCAGTCAGCACATAGCTAAGCCAACCCACCTCACTACAGATACGGGCAAACGCATGCGAGCGCTGTCCACCACGCCAACAATGGATCAGTGGCGAAAAGCTGGATGGCAGATCGAATAACTTTGTATCCAAATGATCGGCTATATTCCTAGCCACAAACGCAGCACCCTTTTTACGTGCGATAAACGGGGACTCTTGCTTATAAAGCGTTCCAATGGTGACGCGCTCTTCATCCGACAGAACGGGCATATTCACAGCACCAGGAATATGATCGTCGGCGAACTCAATTGGCGAGCGCACATCAATAATCATATCATAGTCGGACGCTTGCCACGAGGTTACATCTGTTATGGGCGCGCTCATCTTGGGGTCACCTGTTGTTAGTATTTAGTATTGGAGCCTTGGTTATCACTTACACAAACGAAAGCCACTAAAAACGTCCCAGCGTTCAGGTTCGAAATAGTTTCGATAGGTCCCCCGCATCATCCGCGACCTCGTCGTCCACGCACCACCGCGCAGAACCTTTGTCTCGCCAAATAGCATTCGCGAGTAGTCTTCGTAGGCATCTGTTTCAAAGCCCGGGTATGGCGCGAACGTATCCGCACACCATTCCCAGGCATTACCAAGCATCTGCCTGCACCCAAAGGCACTATCCCCTTCAGGGAAAGCAGCAACATCAACCGGCCCCATATGACGACCGTCCAAGTTTGCAATCTCATCACCATGCGGATCATTCCCCCATGGATAGATACGCTTCGTGTCAGGAGCAATAAGTCCATCTGGCGATTTTTCACCAAGGGCTGCGACTTCCCATTCCGCTTCACTCGGCAATCGCGCGCCAGCCCAACGAGCATATGCATTAGCTTCATACCAGCTCACATGGATAACAGGTTCATGATCAGCAAGTGGCAAGATTTGATCGAATCGCCGCACCATCCATCCATCTGAGCCCGCATCAATCCAGTATCCTGGATGGTTTATTTCGCGCTGATTTCGCCATTTAATGCCGTCGAGGCACCAAAATTCGTCTCGCGCATACCCGCCATCATCAACGAAATTTGTAAATTCAATATTTGTTACAGGCGCCTTCGCTATTGAAAACGGCTCAACAGTGACCGAGTGCGCCCATTTCTCATTATCAAAATTGAATGCACCATCATCTGGCACGCCTATTGAAAAAGTGCCGCCCGGCACATCAACAAACCCAATATAAGGGCCCGCCTTTCGGTGGCTGTCCGTATCTAAAGTATTTGCAAAAACAGGTGTGGGATAACCTAAGGTTTGTCTGCCCCATAAAAATGCTTCGGTATGCATATCCTCGTGAAACACGCCAAACTGACACATAAAGCGTTGTGCATCGGTTATGCCTTCATCTCTTAAGCACGCAATAAGGGCGTCCTGCGTACCCTGCATGTAGTCCAGCGTTTCATCGAATGACAGAAGAGGAAGGTCCCAGCGGGTTTCGTGTACGACGGCGATCGAGTCGTATATCGCATCTGCCTTATCGCCCAGGATACTTTCCCGGCCATAAAGTGCCCGCAGCACAAAGTACTCATAGAAGTATGCAACGTGCCCGACTTCCCAACGTAAAGGGTTCACCGTATCCAACTTTGGGCCAATGAGCTGCTCAGCATTTAGGTCAGTAATAAGCTCCAATGTGCGAAGACGTGTGTCTTGCAGCATCTTGATCAATTGTGTCGTGGTAACTTGCGTGGTCATATAACACTCTTATTCATGGTGGAGATCAGGCTGTTTTGAAAATTACTCTCATTACGCCCGCGAAGAAACACTCGAAGAACGGAAATATGTCCACGGCACTCAGGTGGGCACAGATTTTACGTGATCAAGGGCATAGCGTTTATGTCGATAATACATACAGCGGATATGAATATGATCTGATGATCGCTCTCCATGCGTGGAGAAGCGCCACCTCAATTGCCGAATTCAAAACACGATTTCCAAAGAAGCCATTAATCGTTGCCCTTGGTGGCACTGACGTGAATACGTTTTTAAAAACTGATCCTGAACCTACATTAAAATCTATGGACATGGCAGATGCACTGGTTTGCTTAAATAGCACAATCCAAAAGGCATTACCTAAACATCTGCACTCGAAACTTCATGTCATTCTTCAATCTGCCAATCCATTGTCGCGCCCAAGCTCGCCCCGAAAACGCAGCTTTGGTGTCTGTGTCATTGGCAACCTTCGAGAAGAGAAAGATCCGTTTCGCACTGCGCGCGCCTCAAGATTGTTACCCGCAAGTTCTAAACTCAAAGTACGACATTTGGGTAAAGCCTATTCGGCTAAATGGGCAGCTCAGGCAGAATCTGAGATGGCAGAGAACCCGCGTTACAATTGGATTGGAGAAGTCACCCGCGCGCAAGTTCGTCAAGAGTACGCAAAAACCCACCTGATGGTCATCAGTTCTAATCAGGAAGGCGGCGCCAATGTCGTTTCCGAAGCGATTGTCGCCGGTGTCCCGATCATTGCATCTAAGATTGATGGAAATGTTGGGTTATTAGGCGAGAATTATCCCGGCTACTATCCTGTGAGTGATGAACGCGCACTAGCCAACTTATTGATCCGTGCAGAGACTGATGCTGATTTTCTAGCGTCTCTTCAAGCCCATTGCGACCAACTACGTCCGTTATTCACGCTAGCCAGCGAAGCGGCCGCATGGAGAGATCTTTTTTCGCAAGTTACGAAATAAGCGTAACAGGCTCCAGATGATCGGTTTCAGCCAGAACCTTACCAATCACGGTGGCATGCACATATCCAGCGGCCTTTAGATCAGTCAAACAAGCTTCAGCATGATCAGGGTGAATTGACGCGAGCAAACCGCCCGACGTTTGCGGATCAAACATCAATGGATATCTCTCATTCTTAGAGGCTTCCTCGATATTTCGAATAGCCCGGCGCAACCGGACGTTCGCAGGCTGAAGAGAGCTGAGGATGCCAGCTTGAACGGTCTCCATCGCGCCATCCATAATCGGCAATGCGTTCAAGTCTACTTCGACATCAACGCCCGAACCTTTGACCATCTCAACCATGTGGCCAAGCAATCCGAAACCCGTGATATCTGTGCACGCCTGTGCGCCGTGACGATACACGCCTTTCGCAGCATCGTGATTTGAGAGCACCATCGAGTCCAATGCCGCATCAATCCAACGCCCTTTAGCTTTTTGCTGCATATCGGCTGCGAATAATGTGCCAGTCCCTAATGGTTTCGTCAGGATCAATACGTCGCCCGGCTTCATGCCGCCTTTGCGCAGAATATCTTCACGATTAGCCAATCCATTGACAGAAAATCCCAGTGCAAGTTCCGCACCTTCACTGGTATGACCACCAACAAGCGTTGCACCTGCTGCATTCAAAACTTCAAGGGCACCTGACATCATTTGCTTTACGGTATCTTCGACTTTGGATTCAATCCCATAAGGCACAGTAGCAATAGCCAATGCCGTTTGCGCTTCGGCACCCATTGCAAACACGTCACTGAGGGCATGGTTCGCAGCCACTTTTCCAAAGATATACGGATCATCAATGAATGACCGAAAATAGTCGACAGTGTGAACCATAACCTTACCAGGAGGCACTTCGACGACGGCAGCATCATCTGGCTCATGTAAGCCGATCAAAATATCGTCGCGCGGTGCGGGCTTCAGTTCTGACAAAGCACGCGTCAGCACATTAGCACCCACTTTCGCACCGCAGCCGCCACAGCGCATCGCAATCGCCGAGATTTCCTTCAGCGTATCCTGATTGGTTAGACCTAAGTTATAGCTTGATCCGGCCTCGTCTGCCATTTCGGGCAACTCAGTATATTTTGCCATCCATCGGCGGTCGATCCAGTCTTTCCAGGTCCAGAACGCCTTACCTTCTGCGGCAAAGCCAGCGCGTGTCGCTATCGCATACCTGTCACCTGTACTGATAAGCGCGAGTGCTGCTTTTTGCGGTGTGAAAGGCTTCAAGGTTTCACCCACCAATGCACGCCTGAGGTTATCCGCAAGCGGCTTGCCCTGACGGACTGCAAAGACGCCCGCCTTTTCACGAGGATGATTAACAACGTCAGCAACATCACCTGCTGCAAAGATATCTTCATGTGACAATGAACGCAGGGTGTCGTTGACCCGAACAAACCCATTCTCGTCAACATCGAGGCCTGATTCTTCCAACCAAGCTGGTGCACTTGCGCCAGTCACCAGAAGCACTTCATCAAGCTCAATCGTTTTGCCGTTGGAAAGCGTCAGCGATCCATCGTCCACACGTGTGGCCTCTACTCCGCAGTGAACGTGAACACCGCGTTCGCTCAAAACATGCTCAAATCGAGATGCGACACTACTTGAAAATGCAGGCAAGACACGAGGTGAACGGCCGACAAGATGGCATTCGATTTTCTCACTACTTCGCCCTGCATCTTTCAGCAGGCCCTGCAGGCGAAACTGAATAGCCAAAAGAATTTCAACACCAGCAGCACCTGCGCCAACGACACCTATTCGATGCGGCCCTGCTTGTGCCATGACGCGTTCAACCAACTGATGCCATTTATCAACAAAGCGATTGATAGGCTTTACGGGTGTGGACCATTTTTCTGCACCCGGCACACCTTCGACTTGTGGTCGCGATCCAATATTTATTGATAGGACGTCATAAGGGATGGGCGGTCTTCCCGCGCATATGACCCGTTTATTGACAGTATCAATTTTAATCGCCTCGTCATGGAAAAGGCGTGAGCTGGCAAACTGGCTCAGTGGGCGAAGATCAACATGGGCCTCATCATAATCATAGTGTCCGGCAACATAACCCGGCAGCATGCCTGAATACGGCGTATGAACGTCACGCGCGATCATTGTTAGTCGCACACCCGGCACCGGGTTCATACCAAAGCTTTTCAGGACTGCCACATGACTGTGCCCGCCGCCAATCATAACCAAGTCTTTAAGGATGATATCTTGATTAGCTTTCATCAAACGGTCCTATGCAGGGTTTTTCAATTGTCGCGCTTCATCACTGAGATGAAGATGACGCCGAATGCGCCGTGACAAAATATCGATACCAATGTTCAACGCTGCCGTCACGACAATCAAAAACATCGCGCGATCAATTCGAATTTCTGAGAGCGCACTGTCAATGAAGAAGCCGAGTGTAGCAATCCCCAGGATACCCAAAATTGCCGTCTCACGCATAATCACTTCCCAGCGATAGAACAGATACGCGAGAAACTGACCATAAATACGTGGCAACATCTCAAAGCCATATAAGTTTTGACCCCGAGCATGATCTGGCCGGAGTTTCACTTCGTCGCTAAACCGCCCCATCAGATGGCCGATAATAGCACCATTATGGAGTGCCAGAGCCACAATAGCAGGTAACATTGATGGCCCCCATAATTGCAGGAATATATAGGCCAAGATAAATTCAGGCGTTGAGCGAACCACGACTAGAAATCCATGTCCTATTGATCGCCCGACAGGCCCAAAGAATTTTTTCGAGATAAGTGGGAACATTAACAAGGCCAGAACACCCGTCCCCACCAGCGCTATTTGTGTCAACAATACGGTCGCAATAATTCCCGGCACCGCCATATCGACGGATATAAACCAAACCCAATCTGCAAACTGCGACCATGTATTCATACTGTCGAGCGCTTCGCCCCTAAGCGGTGCCGGCACGATATCGATCGTAAAGAAGCGCTTGATATTCGACATTTCAATACTGAAACCACCGCCTAAAAAGAACGGTGCGACGATGGCATAAAGACCAATGAGTTTTGGCCGCATCCACAATCGTAAACTTGCGATCATGATATAAAACAGGATCATCAACGCGGCTGCTTCTGAATAATTTCCTTCGCTGAATGCTGTTTCAAGATAAAATCCAAGGGTCGGCAATCCGACAAACCCCAGCACAGCGCTTGAACGCAGACCACACTCAAACCGGTAACTTGTATAGTTTCTGATATGCACCCAGACACCTGGAAGGCGTGCATAAAGAAACGCTGACAGTATATCCGTGCCCGGCGCCAATATTTTGACGGCACGCTGGTCACCCTCTTCTAATGTTTCAGCATAAACCTTTGCACAAATACCAGCGTACGGCAGGGCAATTGCAAGCACACCCGTCAGCGGTGTCAGACCAAACATCTGCAAGAAAATCAGCGCCCAGAACAGCTCGTGAATAGCACGTACGAATGCACAGGCCCAACGGACAGGACCATAATGGAAAAGCTGTGATAACAAGAAGCCACCAACAGCACCAAGCGCCACACCGCAAAAGGCAAACGCAACGGTGCGAACAAGCACCCAGCCAATATCAGAAACAGCCGTGAAATCTGGTGTTACAACGCCAAGCCCCATGCGCTGCATTTCGGTCCATGGGTCGAGTGTCGTGATAGATATATCAGCTGCGAATAAGCATGCGAATGCCAGCGCAACAAAGAATCCACTAACCCTCAACACGCCGAAACGTCCTGAGTTTTCTGAACTCGTTTCATTTAACGTACAAAGTGTTTAGATCAGTTCGTGTCACCTGATCAGCAGCAACGTCGAGGGCGATACTCTGGTCTTTAATGCCGATAATGCGTGTTGAATATTCAAGGGCAAGATCGATGTCATGCATCGCCAAGACAACCGTGTCAAAAGAAGTCGTGAGGGCATCCATGATCACACGGGATTGATGTTGATCATTGGCAGATACCGGCTCGTCACCAAGACAGGCATCCCCACCATGGAAAATAGCACGGCAAATAGCAGTGCGCTGTTGTTGCCCACCAGACAATTCGCCAACTTTGACAAACAACTTCTCACCAATCCCAAGTTGCTCAGCAATGGGTTGGATTAAGGCAATGTCTGCAGGGCGTGGCCAAACAAGATTTAATAAATTGCGCACGACTGAGTTTCGCTGCAACGCGCCCATATAAATATTGTGAAATACGCTCAACGTTGGCACCAAGCCTAAATCCTGCGGCACGAACGCTGTATCTGCTGCATATCGAGCTTGCAGGATTGATATAAGCGTTGATTTTCCCGCACCACTTTGGCCAACAAGAGCGATCCGCTCGCCTGCATTGATCTCAATTGAAATATCACGGAGAACGATGTCTCCGCGATACCCAAAATCTTCATCGGTGAGCTTGAAACGCAAGGTCAATCAATCAGCTTGATCTGCTTAGCAACATCCAGAATTGGCTGATAGTCTGCATTGGAAGCTGGAATGAAGCTTTTACGTGGGAATGCTGCAAGTAAGCCTGGGTCTTTCATCGACAACAAAGCTTTTGTGACCCGGTCCGAGAAACCTTCACCGAACTGCTTGTTCACGTCACCACGAATTGACCACTGATAGTCAGGATAAGCGGGTGTTTTCCAGATAACTGAGACCTTACTTGCATCGATCTTTCCGGCTTTCATTTCATTCAGCCAAACTTGAAAATTCACAGCACCAACTTGATACGCACCAGATTGCACAAGCGCGATAGTCTTGGAATGGTTCCCACTGAAACCAACCTTGGCGAACGCATCGTCAGGCGCAGCATTTAATTGCTTGCGAATATGATATTCAGGCATCAAACGACCAGATGTGGAGCCCTTAGAGCCAAACGTAAACGTCTTCCCCTTAATATCCATTGGGAATGCATCTGAGGCTTTAAGGCCTGTGCTCGAATGCGCAATAAAATAGGTCTCAAACACAGGATCTTCTTCGCCCTGTGCAATGGCTTGAGACCCATCAACCAGCAAACGTGCGCGTACACCTGAGAGACCGCCAAACCATGCCAACTGGACCTGATTGTTGCGGAACGCCGTTACAGCCGCTGAATATGACTTTACGGGAATGTACTTGGCCTCGACGCCTAATATTTTTGAAAGGTACGCTGCAACTTTTCCAAACCGCTCACGTAGCTTGCTCTCATTTTGGTCAGGGATGGCCGTAAAGACAAAGGCTTCGGCCTCAGCATTCTGTGGAGTGGTGGTACTTAAAATTGAAGCGACCATTAAGGCGCTAAAAAATAAAACAAATGATTTCATGGGACCCTTAAACCTTCTCGATTTTTAAAACATATGTGAATGGTTTGCTTAGCATGATGATGATCTATGATGTCATTTTCAAAATTGAAATCATGATTATGATGCTTCTTACGATCAAATTTTAATGTTGGATTGCGCGGCGATCAAACCAATGTTGTGTTTTATTCGCAAATGCGACCAATGACAGCATCACCGGGACTTCAACCAACACACCAACCACCGTTGCCAAAGCAGCACCTGAATTCAATCCATAGAGGCTAATAGCGACCGCCACCGCCAATTCGAAGAAGTTCGACGTTCCAATCAATGCGCAAGGTGCTGCGACCTTAAACGGGACGCGCATGCCAAATGCCGCACCGTAAGCGATGATAAAAATTCCATACGACTGGATAATCAAAGGAACGGCGATAAGTGCAATCACCAGAGGCTGATCCAATATAACTCCGCCCTGAAAGCCGAAAAGTAGCACCACCATCGCCAAGAGTCCGGCACTCGACAAAGGTTTCAGTCGAGCCGTAAAAGCATCAATAGCCTCAAGTCCACCATCACCAGCCTGAAGCCCGCGACGCGTGATGATTCCGGCGATCAAAGGCACAACAACATATAAGACAACGGAAAGCACAAGCGTGTCCCATGGTACTGGAATATCTGTGACGCCAAGCAACATGGCGACGATAGGCGCATAGGCGAACACCATGATGACGTCGTTAACGCTCACTTGAATCAATGTATAGTTCGGGTCTCCTTTGGTGAGCTGCGCCCATACAAAGACCATTGCGGTACATGGCGCGGCACCGAGCAAAATAAGTCCTGCGATATATCCTTCGGCGTCTTCAGGCGGTATATAATCTTGGAACACTACGTTAAAAAACAAAACACCTAATGCTGCCATACTAAACGGTTTGATCAGCCAATTAACAACGAGCGTAATGAACAAGCCTCTCGGTTGGTCTTTCACACGTGAAATGCTGGCGAAATCGACTGATATCATCATCGGGTAAACCATGACCCAGATCAAAATACCCACAACCAAGTTGACTTTGGCGAACTCGATTTCAGCAAGCACCTCAAATATTCCTGGCGCAAACTGGCCCAAAGCAATACCGACGACGATACTAACAGCAACCCAAACGCTCAGATATCTCTCAAATGTTGTCATAGGGCGCTCTGGGAACCGGTATCATTAAATGGCTATCTTTCTTTTCTCGGCCTGCTGTCAGCTTTGTACAGGCATCGATTGCTGCATCGAAGGACGCTCTGAGAACGCATCAAACCATGCTGAGAGCTTTGGTCGTCCGTCTCTGAAATCAATGCCAAGTATGGCCAACCGAAATTCTATCCAACCAACACCCACTGCCGTCGTGATCTGGGCTAAATCAGTCTTTGTCGCATCGAAAATTGCGGCATCAGTTTCAAGAGCATCCAACGAGCGTGCGACGGTATTACGCATCCGCTGTTTCCAAAAATCCCACTGCAGGTCTTCAGGACGGCGCACCAGTTCACTGTAGAGCAAAATCACAGCATCCATCATACCGTCGGCTAGGGCCGCAATTCGCATGATCTCATATCGATCCCGTCCTGACAGAGGGATCAGCTTGTTACCATTATGAAGCGAATCAAGATACTCGACGATAACGGGGCTATCATAGATGACTTGTCCTTCATCAGTAATCAGTGCCGGAACTTTACCCACCGGGTTAACGCCGCCATACGTGGTATCTTTATCCCATGGGAACGTATCAATACGCTCAATCTGGCCGTCGAGACCGCATTCTTGGGCCGCAATGACGACTTTGCGCACATAAGGAGAAGACGTTCCGTAATAAAGCTTCATGGTTGTTCCCTTGTTAGATATCTTAGCTAAAGTAACTTTCTAGGATTCAATTTAGCGCAAACCATACATTCGTAAAAACGCTAAAATCACCAATTCATAAGTGTTACTTGATTTCTAAATAGCGAAGCATAATGTCCAATATAGGTTCGTTTCATAATTTATCAGCACCAAACGACCATCCAACAGAAGAAAGCAGCAATCATGAAATATAAATGGCTCGGCAAAACTGGCGTAAAAGTCTCACAACTCTGTTATGGTACAATGTCATTTGGTGGGGATGCAGATGCCGCAGAATCAGCAAAAATGTATGGCGCCTGTCGAGATGCCGGAATTAACTTTTTTGATTGCGCGAACGGATACACAAAGGGCAAGGCTGAAGAAATTCTCAGCGGACACATAGCTTCCGAGCGCGATGAATTGGTCATCACATCCAAATGTTATGTACCTATGAGTGATGACATCAATGATCGTGGCGGCAATCGTCGACATATAGCAATGGCCGTTGAAGACAGTCTCAAAAGATTGAAGACCGACCGGCTTGATGTTCTCTTCATGCATCGCTGGGACTACAAGACACCCCTCGAAGAAACCATGCGTGCATTAGAAAAACTCGTGTCTGATGGCAAAGTATTGTACCTAGGTGCCAGTAACTATGCGGCATGGCAAGTTGCTAAGGGTTTGGGCGTTGCTGAGCGTTTTGGCTGGCCGAGATTTGATGTCATTCAACCTATGTACAGCTTGGTGAAACGTCAGGCAGAATCAGAAATTTTTCCATTGGCTTTGGCAGAAGAGCTTGGTGTCATCACATACAGCCCCGTTGGCGGCGGGCTGCTGAGTGGGAAATACGGACCAAACCAACGACCTGACAGTGGCCGCTTGATGACAGACAGAGGATACAAGGCACGTTATGGCGAAGATTGGGTCTTTGATACAGCTGGTGATTTTAGTGCTCTTGCAAAAGATCGTGGTGTTCATGCTGTAAGTCTTGCCGTTGCATGGGCTGCGGCTAATCCTGCGGTCACGTGCCCAATTGTTGGCGCCAGAAGCCTAGAGCAATTGCAGCCATCACTCGCCTCCATCAACGTCGAGATGCCCCCAGAACTCCATGCGGAAATCGCAGCACTCACCAGAACTCCTCCACCGGCAACAGATCGCTTAGAGGAACAAGGGTAATTGTTGCCACAAGTTAAGGTTTCCTCCCGATGAAATATGCGAAGCTTGGAAATAGTGGCCTGAAGGTTTCACCAATTTGTTTGGGCGCTATGATCTTTGGCAATCAGACAAGCACTAACGTCGCCGCAAAGATTATTAACACAGCCCGTGACGCTGGCGTGAATTTCATTGATACCGCTGTGTCCTACACCAAAGGCGAACGCAAACGTATCTTGAGCAAGTTGACCCAGCTTGATCGTCACGACTGGGTTATTGCCACAGAACTTGGTGGCAAAGCCATTGGTGACGGTCTCAATCAACGCAGGCTCAGTCGTGCTTGGATGATGGACGCTATCGATGGCAGCCTAAAACGTATAGGCACTGACTATATTGATATCTATTACCTGCACCGCGCGGACCCAACGACGCCCTTGCGTGAAACCATCACCGCGATGGGAGATCTAATCCGAGCAGGCAAAGTGCGCTATTGGGGGTTTAGTAATTTCCGCGCATGGAAAATTCCTGCGATGATCAACCTGTGTGATGAACTCAACGTACCGCGCCCTGTGATCGCGCAACCGTTTTATAATGCGCTCTACCGGGTTGCTGAGTTTGAATACATTCCGGCATGTCATGAATATGGTGTCGGCGTTGTTCCCTATAGCACCCTGGCCCGTGGTGTTCTAACTGGGAAATTTGGCACCAACGTGCAGCAGGCTAAGAACACGAAGCGTGGCGCCGTTGAGCAAGATACTTACGCAGCAGTTTGCACTTCAGACGCATTACGTATCGCACAGAAAGTCAAAAAACGTGCTGAAGCTCAAGGCATGACCGCAGGCCATTTGGCCCTTAACTGGGTTTTGAATAACGATGCTGTGCCGTCTTTGGTTGCAGGTCCGCGCACACTCTCACATTGGAAAGATTACTTAGCCGCTCTTAAACACAATTACCCCGCCGAAGATGAGGTGTTTTTTGATGCCTTGGCGCCAAGCTGTTATCCTCTCAACAATGGCTACCACGATCAAAAAGACCCACCCTTAGGTCGCTTCTCACAAGTATAAGAAAGCTCCACATTTCATGACGACTGAACCACTAAACCTGCTACTTGCCGGTAAGAACACCGCCACTAGAAAAGACCTCATCCAACAAAGCTTAACGACGCTATGGAATATTTCTACGTGGTCAGAGGATGAAAATTTCGGACGGTTTGTTGAACTACTACCCAAGGCAGATGCCGTCGTTGCCGGATCGATTAAAGGAACTTGGCCTTCAGCTCCAAATCTGAAACTACGCCAGGTCCCTCACACAGGTATAAATTGGGTATCACCCAATGACATGCCCAAAGGGTGCATCGTCTGCAATACATTCGGCCATGAAATTGCAATTGCCGAATATATACTTGCGTGCATGCTCGACTTGGCTATCGGACTTTCTAAAATTGATCGAACCTTTAAAAAAGATTTCTGGGCAGATTATCACCCAGGCATCGGCCCCAACCATTTAGAGCTATATGGAAAAACAGCTGGTATTATTGGCTATGGTCACATCGGCCGCGAAGTTGCCGCCCGCGCCAATGCCTTTGGCATGAAATCCATTGCCGTTTCCAGAACTATTTATCCTGCACCTGAGCTCGCATCATTCAAAACCATGGCGGACATCGATCAATTACTTGCAACGGCAGACTATATTATCCTTGCGCTCCCTCTATCAGATGAGACCAATGGACTGATTGATGCAGATAAGTTTTCAAAAATGAAATCAGACGCCGTATTGATCAATGTCGGACGCGGTCATGTGGTTGACGAAAGTGCTCTGTATTCAGCGCTTTTAGAAAAACGTATTCGAGGAGCAGCTATCGATGTTTGGTATCAATATCCAAAGGATGGCGATGCTGATTGCGCACCATCAAAGCATCCATTTGAAAATCTTGAAAACGCAATTATGACGCCACATTGCAGCGGGAGCACAGATGCCATGCGGGATCGTCGCTGGACTTTTATTACATCGAACTTGGATCGGTTCGCGCGCGGCGAGCCGATTGAGAACTTCTGCTTCGAAGGAACCCGACCTGACGTCTAGAACACATCTAACGGCAAACAAAATACAAGGAGCCTAGCATGGCTAAAGATACGACTAATGACATCAATTATTTAAATGCTTCCAAGACATGGGCAAAAGCGTTCGGTCACGCCTTAACTCAAAAGGATGCAAAAACTGCGGCGGCGCTCTTTCTCCAAAACGGCCATTGGCGCGATCTTATTGCATTTAACTGGAACATCGACACCGTTAGCGGCCCCGATGCAATCGCTAAAAAGCTCAGCGAAACACTTGAC
>DGOK01000133.1:0-2470 GCA_002389385.1 Rhodospirillaceae bacterium UBA4468
GCTGCGATTTGAGCCGCGCTATATCATGATTGCAGGCATGACATCCATTGTTGGTTGGCTCGTCCTTGTTGGCTGGGTTATCTATTCCGAGCCGGGCAACCCAATGATTACGCGTGATTACATTGCCTATATGACGTCGAACTCAATATTGATTGGTGCCGAGATCGATAAGATGGTCTCAATATTCCTCGTGACGGCGGTCCTTTGTATCGCGGTTATTTGGTCAAGAAGGGCATTCTTTCGGGCCGTAATAGAACAATCTGCAGCCCAGGATTTATCGCGATTTGTATCAAAGGAAGTCGCAGTGCGGATTACATCTGCAGATCGTCAAATTCAAGCAGGTGACGGCGAAAGTCGTGTCGCCTCAATTATATTTACTGACATTGAAGGCTTCTCGTCAGTTTCTGAAAACATGACGGCTCAAGAACTTGCAAAGACGCTGAATGATTACTTTGGCACGATGGGCGAGATTATTGATCAATTTGGTGGCGTCATCACTTTGTTTGAAGGCGACTTGATGCTGATTACATTCAATGCAGTTCAGGACGACCCCGACCATGCACAAAACGCGGTACAAACTGCATTGGCGATTGAGAAGGCTGCACGGACGCAGATGTTCAATGGTGTGATGCTAAAAACTCGGTGCGGTATTAATACAGGCGAAATCACTGTTGGTGCTGTCGGCGCACAGAATCGGCTGGTCTTCACAGTTCATGGGGACAGCGTCAATATTGCGGCCCGTCTTGAGCAACTGAAAAAAGAATATGGTACATACATCAGGATGGGCGAAGCCACGCACCTCGCTATAGATACAGATTATCCTTGCGAATTTATCTACGAGACACAGGTTAAAGGTCGCGCTCAGGCCGTGAAAGTGTACGCTCCGACAATTAACTCCTGAGGACGCCGCCAGTTACTTTTTCGACCGATTGAACGACTTTTTGAGCAACTCCCTCAATCTCTTCATCGGTGAGGGTTTTCTCGGTCGGCTGAAGCACCACGGTAATGGCGAGGGATTTCTTGCCTTCGCCGAGTGATGGTCCTTCGAACAGATCAAAAACGCGGACATCGTCGATTAAAACTTTCTCAGCACCACGGGCGGCCTGAACAATCTTGGCGGCATCGATGTCACTATCGACAACAAATGCAAAGTCGCGCTCTATCGGTTGGAATGCCGATAATGATAGGAGCGGACGGGCCGCAGATTTCGATTTTGGTGTTGGTACGGCATCTGGATAAATTTCGAAAGCAACAACAGGCCCTTTGACACCAAGCGCACGGAGGACTTTTGGATTAATTTCGCCGAAGCGTGCAAGCGTGTTCTTTGGACCCAAGTGCAGTTCGCCTGCACGACCTGGATGATAATACGGGCGCACGTCTGTGAAGACTTGGAGCTTTTCGACCGGTGCTCCTAAAGCTTCAAGGACAGCATTCGCATCCGCCTTGGCCATATATGCATCAACAGGCTTTGGTGCCTCCGCCCAATGTTTCGTATGGGTTTGTCCTGTACGAATACCGGTGGCAGCAATGCGCTGATCATCTGGCCCATCGCCATAGTATTCTGGCCCGACCTCAAAAAGATCGACATCAGCAAAGCCTTTATCTGCATTGCGCCCTGCAGCCTGAATAAGATTGCCAAGGGCAGTCGGGCGCATGACGGAAAGTTCTGAACTGATGGGATTGCCAATCACAACGCTGCGCTGGATATCCGCAAAAAGGGCGGCTTCTTTATCGCCCATGAACGAATAGGTCACGGCTTCGACCAGGCCACGTCCAGCCAGGATCCGACGCGAGATCGAGCGACGTTTTTGGTTTTGGTTGAGGGCTGGCTTAGGCAATGATGTTTCGCGCGGTAATGGTGTTGCAGGGATGGCATCAAATCCGTTAATACGAACGACTTCTTCAACAAGGCATGCCTCGTGAACAATATCACTCCGCCACGATGGAATGGATACTTGCCATTGGTCACTGTCGCCAGAAACCTCAAACCCGAGAATGGCGAGGATGCGCTGAATCTCATCGCGCGAAATCTCAACGCCCGTTAGTTCTTGTACACGGTCCGGGCGTAAGTAGATCGGCGCCGTTGTGGCAGGGCTGGCACCTGCAACAACAAGCTCAGAAGGCTCCCCGCCGCAAAGGTCCAATATCAAGCGTGTAGCAACTTCCATACCGTTCTCAAGGAACGCCGGATCAATGCCGCGTTCAAAACGATAGCGGGCATCAGATTGAAGATTGAGCTTTCGTCCCGTCATCGCGGTGCGCACAGGATCAAAATACGCGCTTTCGACAAAGACGTTCTGAGTTGTTTCAGATACGCCTGAAATTTCACCGCCCATGACGCCACCAAGGGCTTCGGCTGTGGATTCATCCGCAATCACCGTCATGTCGTGATCAAGCGTATATTCTTTTTCGTTCAGTGCTTTCAAGGTCTCGCCGTCTTTGGCCAGACGCACGGTCAGGTCACCTTTAA
>DGOK01000133.1:2485-3908 GCA_002389385.1 Rhodospirillaceae bacterium UBA4468
ATCAAAATCAAGATGAACGTTAATGTCGCTTTTGAAAGCGCCTGGTACAGGCCCGTTAGCGAGGGGTTTCAATGAACCGATGCCGGCCGCTGCTAAATCGCGTGCAACGCCGCGGACACCAAGACAGTCCCCACGGTTTGGTGTGATGGCAATTTCAATGATCGGGTCATCAAGGCCCATAACAATTACGGCTGGCTGACCGATGGGCGTGTTCTCTGGGAGGTCGATAATACCATCATGTTCGTCAGAAATATTCATTTCGCGTTCCGAAAGCAGCATCCCGTTCGATGTTACGCCACGAATTTCGGTCGGCTTTAGGGTAATGCCAGTGCCTGGGATATACGAGCCGCCAGGTGCAAACACACCGATCATGCCGGTACGTGCATTTGGCGCACCACAGACAAGTTCAACCGTTTCGCCATTCCCGGGGTCAACGGTGCACACGCGCAGTCTGTCTGCGTTCGGGTGCTGTGTCGCTTCCAGAACCTTTGCGGTCACAAAAGTCTCCAAGCCTTTGGCACGGTCTTCGACGCCTTCAAGCTCAAGGCCAACCATTGTCAGCGCATCCGTAATCTCTTTAAGGGACACCGTGGTATCCAGATGCTCTTTAAGCCAGCTTAATGTGAATTTCATCGGTTAAGCCCTCCGACCATGCCGGGGACTTCCAGGGAACGGAACCCATAGTGTCTCAGCCAACGTAGGTCGCTCTCAAAGAATGTCCGTAAATCTGGAATGCCATACTTCAACATGGCGACGCGTTCGACACCCATGCCAAATGCAAAGCCTTGATATTCATTGGGATCGATCCCGCAATTCGACAAGACGTTCGGGTTAATCATGCCGGAACCCAAAATCTCTAACCAATCATCACCGTGACCGATGCGGAACTCGCCGCCCTCACGCGTGCAGCCGATATCGACTTCTGCGGATGGCTCCGTGAAGGGGAAATAACTTGGGCGAAAACGGACGGGTAAATCATCAACTTCGAAGAACGCGCGGCAGAATTCAATCAAACATCCCTTTAGATGGCCCATGTGTGACGTTTTATCGATCACAAGGCCTTCGACCTGATGGAACATTGGCGAATGGGTCGCGTCATAGTCTGATCGGTATGTGCGGCCTGGAACAATGATCCGGATTGGTGGTTCGCCGTCCGTCATCGTACGAATTTGCACGGGGCTTGTATGCGTACGCAAAACTTTACGCTCACCATCTTCGCCAGGAAGATAAAAAGTATCGTGTTCTTGGCGGGCAGGGTGATCGAGTGGAATATTTAAGGCGGTGAAATTATGCCAGTCATCTTCGATATCTGGACCTTCGGCTACCGTGAAACCCATCTCGCCAAAGATCAATGTGATCTCATCAATGGTTTGGCTGATGGGATGGATCGTGCCCTTGCTTTCAGGAACAGGAGAAAGCGTGA
>DGOK01000133.1:4047-5050 GCA_002389385.1 Rhodospirillaceae bacterium UBA4468
CAGCAACGCGGATGTCTTCCAGCGCTTGTACGGTATCCGCGGTGTTGATGTCCTTTAAAAGGGCGTCACGCAGTTGATCTGGCGTTTCCATGATATCCCTGCCTATCTGCAAACAAACGAAAGGGAGTAACGCCCAAGGCGCTACTCCCGATCCAAAACTTGATCCACCAAAGGTGGGTTATTAAGCGTTCTGGCTGAGAGCGGCCTGGGCCTGATCTACCAACGCTTTGAACGTTTCTGGCTCATTCATGGCCAAGTCAGCGAGAACTTTACGATCAAGCTCAACGCCGGCTTTAAGTAAGCCGTTCATGAATACTGAATAGGAAAGCCCATTCTCACGCGCACCAGCATTGATACGCTGGATCCAGAGGCGACGGAACTGACGCTTCTTTTGACGACGGTCGCGGTAGGCATACTGCAAACCCTTCTCGACGCGCTCAATAGCGATACGGAAGTTCGTTGCACTACGGCCCCGATAACCCTTCGCGAGTTTAAGAACTTTTTTGTGACGTGCGTGCGACGTTTTGCCGCGTGAAACTCGTGCCATTTTAAAATCTCCTCAGATCAAGCGTTTGGCATGTAGGACTTGACGATCCGTGCGTCTTGCGGCGAGAGAACCATCATTCCTCGCGACTGGCGCTTCATCTTATTGGATCGCTTGCGGAGATTGTGCCGCTTGAAAGCAGCAGCTGCGCGTACCTTACCGGTACCCGTAATCTTAAAGCGCTTTTTGGCGCTTGATTTGGTCTTCAGCTTGGGCATTTCCCTCTTCCTTCATCTCTGTGGTGTTAAAAAACACCCGTTAACTTTAGAACGTCATCCGTTCCGGGGTTCAAGCGGCCAGGCATGCCCTTTTAGCCATACCGCTTGGCCATCAAATCGTGACAGCGCGCGGTTTATAGCGGTGCTGGCACAGGATGGCAAGGCATAGTGCATATCAAAACACCGGCTTATCCCAAGAATCTAAGAAAGGCCGGTGTTTCGAATAGATTTTACACTAATT